>CAUDDU010000178.1 GCA_958448375.1 uncultured Collinsella sp. | reverse complement strand
AAAGGCCTCGCGCTCAATACCGGTGGCTTCGGCCTGCTCCCAGGCAAGCGCGCAGGCGCGGGTCAGCTTAAGGTCGATGCCGTAGGCTGCCAGGTACTCATCGTGGTGGCTCTTGATCAGACGGGCCACGCCGCCGCCGACGGTTCCCAGACCGATCAGACCGACGTTCACGGTGCGCAGGGGTTCGCTCATAGATAGCTCCTTCGTGCATCTTATGGATGGATTAACCGCTTAAAGGTTGAGTGCATTCTAGCGTGAACCGAGGGTGCGTGCTCGCCAGGCAACAGGAGTCGCACAAAACGGCACCCCCGAAACGCTGCGGAAACATTGGAAACATGCTCGCTACAAACGAACTTCCGTAACAAACTGTCAACGTTTGCACCATAAGGTTTGCCCTGTACCGCAAGACGGCCGCACCGCGGCCAGCGAAAAGGGGGACACCATGTTTAGCATCAACAACGTACTTAACCGCAGGAGTTTCTTGGCTGGCGCCGCGGCGTTCGGTAGCACCGCGGCACTCGCTGGTTGCTCGTCGGGTGGCTCGGACGGCGGCTCCGCCGATGACGGCAAGACCTTCAAGATCGGTGTCATCGGCCCTCTGACCGGCGCCGCGGCAACCTATGGCGTTTCGGCCGAGAAGGGTGCCAAGCTCGCCGCCAAGGATTTTTCGACCAAGGACCTCAAACTCTCGCTTAAGTCCGAGGATGACGTCGCTGACGGCGAGAAGGCCATCAACGCCTTCAATACCCTGTGCGACTGGGGCATGCAGGCGCTCGTCGGCCCCGTCACGACCGGTGCTGCCGTCGCCGTCTCGGGCGAGATCGCCGACGATATGCTCATGGTCACGCCTTCGGCCTCGTCGCTCGACGTTACCAAGGATAAGACCACGGTTTTCCAGGTTTGCTTCACCGATCCCACCATGGGCGCCAGCGCCGCGAAGTTCTTGGCCGAGAAGTACGCGGATGCCAAGATCGCCCTGTTCTACAACTCCGGCGATACGTATAGCTCGGGCGTTGCCGACGCTTTTGCCGAGCAGGCCAAGGCGTCCAAGCTCGACATCGTCGATACCGAGACCTTTAAGGACGACTCTTCCACGAGCTTTACCAACCAGCTCACCAAGGCCAAGGAGGCCGGCGCCACGCTCATCTTTGCGCCGATCTACTACACGCCGGCGTCCGTTTTGCTCAAGAACGCCAAGGACATGGGCTACGACATGACCCTCATGGGTACCGACGGCATGGACGGCCTGCTCTCTGTGGAAGGCTTCGATACCTCTCTTGCCGAGGGCGTGCTACTCATGACCCCGTTTTCGGCTGACGATGAGAAGAACGCCGACTTCGTCAAGGCCTATAAGGATGCCTACGACGAGACGCCCAACCAGTTTGCCGCCGATGCCTATGACTGCGTCCACGCGATTGTCGAGGCCATCGATAAGGCAGACATTGACATTACGGCCGACGGCGCCGACATTGCCGGCGACCTTGCCAAGGCCATGCGCAAGATCAAGATCGAGGGCCTGACGGGCGAGTTGACGTGGAACGACAAGGGCCAGGTTGAAAAGCCCGCTACGGCCTATGTGATTCAGGACGGCAAGTACATCGCCGCCTAGGTGCGTACAAAACGCGACCGGTGAGGGTGTTTTAATCAGGGCAGGGGCGCTTGTAACAGAATGGAAATATTACTTTCACACAATAAAGTGGCTAAACTGCATAAACT
This sequence comes from uncultured Collinsella sp., assembly GCA_958448375.1. Taxonomy (GTDB): domain Bacteria; phylum Actinomycetota; class Coriobacteriia; order Coriobacteriales; family Coriobacteriaceae; genus Collinsella. The sequence goes on along the minus strand of CAUDDU010000178.1, from coordinate 1,428 downwards.
GATAGAAATACGCATAATTATGGATAAATGGACAAAACAAAAGAAAAGTTGAAATAATCGCCACTTTTCTCAACTAAAGCGTCTACTATTTTGCGAACGCCGAACACGGCGAAGGATGGCCTGTCGGGTAACCGAAACCCGACGAGATTTGAGAGGAGAGCCGCATGTCGAGCCTCACCGGTAAGTCATTGAACCCTGTTATGAATCGCAGGAGCGTTATCGCGAGCGCAGCAGGTCTGGGGGCGATGTCCATTCTAGCTGGCTGCTCCTCCAACGGCGGCGACAGCGGTTCCGCGTCGGGCGACGCTTCGTTTAAGATCGGCCCCATCGGCCCGCTGACCGGCGCCAACGCGTCCTACGGCAAGTCCGTTACACAGGCTGTCGAGCTTGGCTGCAAGGATTTCTCGACTAAGGAGCTGCCGCTTGTCAGCAAGGCCGAGGACGACCAGGCCGATGGCGAGAAGGCCGTCAACGCCTTCAACACCCTGCTCGACTGGGGCATGCAGGCCCTCGTCGGTCCGACCACCACGGGTGCGTCGGTCGCCGTTGCCGCAGAGTGCGGTAACGACCCCGAGACGTTCATGATCACCCCGTCCGCGTCTTCCGAGGACGTTACCAAGGGCAAGGATTGCGTCTTCCAGGTTTGCTTTACCGACCCCAACCAGGGTGTCAACGCTGCCAAGTTCCTGGCGCAGAAGTATGCGGACGAGAAGTTCGTGCTGTTCTATAACTCCGGCGACGCCTATTCTTCGGGCATCGCAGATTCCTTTAAGGCCCAGGCCGCTGAGTCCAAGCTCGAGATTGTCGACGAGGAGACCTTTAAGGACGACTCCGCCACGAGCTTTACCAACCAGCTGACCAAGGCCAAGCAGGCAGGCGCCACCATGATCTTTGCGCCGATCTACTACACGCCGGCGTCCGTCCTGCTCAAGAACGCCAAGGACATGGGCTACGACGTCAAGATGATGGGCTGCGACGGCATGGACGGCATCCTGGGCGTTGAGGGCTTCGACACCTCTCTTGCCGAGGGTCTGCTGCTCATGACCCCGTTCTCCGCCGACGACGAGAAGAACGCCGACTTCGTCAACGCTTACAAGGATAAGTACGGCGATACCCCCGACCAGTTTGCCGCCGACGCCTACGACGGCGTGCATGCGGTGGTCGAGGCTCTCAAGGAGGCCGGCCTGGGTGTCGACGCCGACCCCACCGAGGTTGCCGAGAAGCTTCCCGAGGCTATGCGCAACATTACTGTTGACGGTCTGACTGGCAAGCTCTCCTGGAACGACAAGGGCCAGGTCCAGAAGGACCCGACGGCGTACGTCATTACCGACGGCAAGTACGTACAGGCCTAATAGGCCGCCTTACATAGAGCGGTTTTGATCCCAAGCAGGGGAGGTTTTGGCCTTCCCTGCTTGCTTGGTATCTAGG
>CAUDDU010000177.1 GCA_958448375.1 uncultured Collinsella sp. | reverse complement strand
CTGCGTCTGGGTGACGACGGGCGTACGTCCCACAAACTCGGGGATCATGCCAAAGGCGTTGAGGTCCTGCGGGAGCACCTGGCGCAGCAGGTCGTTCTCATCGACCGAGGTGGGGCCGGCGATCTCAGAGTTAAAGCCCACACCCTTGTTGCCCACGCGATCGGCGATGATCTTGTCCAGACCCACAAAGGCACCACCGCAGATGAACAGGATGTTGGTCGTGTCGATCTGTAGCAGCTCCTGCTGGGGATGTTTGCGACCGCCGGTGGGCGGAACGCTTGCCACCGTGCCCTCAAGAATCTTAAGCAGCGCCTGCTGAACGCCCTCGCCCGAAACATCGCGGGTAATGGAGAGGTTCTCGGCCTTGCGGGCGATCTTGTCAATCTCGTCCACGTAGATAATGCCAACCTGAGCGCGCTCAATATCGCCATCGGCAGCGTTGATGAGCTTGAGCAGGATGTTCTCGACGTCCTCGCCCACATAGCCGGCCTCGGTGAGCGCGGTGGCATCGGCGATGGCAAACGGCACCTCGAGGATGCGCGCGAGCGTCTGGGCCAACAAGGTCTTGCCGGTACCGGTGGGACCGAGCAGCAGGATGTTGGACTTGGCGAGCTCCACCTCGTCCATATCGTCGTCGAACTGCGAGCCCATGCCGTCGTCAAAGGCAGACACCGCGGCACCGCCCTCGATCACGCGGCGATAGTGGTTGTACACGGCCACCGACATGGCGCGCTTGGCGTCCTCCTGACCCATAACATAGGCCGAAAGCTCGTCATAGATCTCGTGCGGCGTCGGCACGTGCGTGATAACCTGGCGATCATCCTCGAGCTCAAAGCCCTCGGTCTCGGGATCCACGGCGGGCTGGGATGCAGCCTGGCCGTGGTCGTTGAGGAAGCCCGGCAGCTTGCCGTTGCGGGCAGCGTCCATAAAGTCTGAAGCCAGCGACTCCTCCAGAATCTCGGAACAGGCGGCGACGCACTCGTCACAGATAAAGATGTTGGTCGGGCCCTTTACGAGGCGACGGACCTGGCCCTGCTCTTTTCCGCAGAAGGAGCAGCGGATGGGGTTGCCGTTCTCGTCGAAGTTGTCCTGCATGTTACCGGCCATCCTAGGCGTCCTTCGCGGCGAGGTCGCGCGAGGTGACGATACGGTCGATCAGGCCGTAGTCGAGGGCCTCGGCAGCGGTCAGGTAGTTGTCGCGCTCGGTATCGGCCTGAACCTTCTCGATGGGCTGGCCCGAGGCATCGGACAGGATCTGGTTGAGCTCGCGGCGGGTCTTCTTGATCTCCTCGGCCACGATCTCGATCTCGGTCTGCTGACCCTGGGCACCGCCGCTGGGCTGGTGAATCATGACCTTGGAGTGCGGCAGGCAGAAGCGCTTGCCCTTGGCGCCGGCCGAAAGCAGCACGGCGGCCATAGACGCGGCCATACCGACGCAGATGGTGGAGACCTGCGGCTTGATGAAGTTCATGGTGTCCAGAATCGCCAGGCCGGAGTAGACCTCGCCGCCAGGCGAATTGATGTAGAGCGAGATATCCTTCTCGGCATCCTGGCTTTCAAGATGCAGCAGCTGGGCAACGACCAGGTTGGCGCTGACGGAGTTGATCTCCTCGCCCAAGAAGATGATGCGGTCGTTGAGCAGGCGCGAATAGATATCGTAGCTGCGCTCGCCGCGCGGCGTCTGCTCGATAACGTATGGCACGAGGGCGGAATCGAACTTAGCGATCATACGCATCTCCATTTCTCTCTTGCGGACCAAATTGGTTCTAGATAAACGTACGGTGCCCGCATGCTATGCATTGGCTGGCACCGTACGAAGCAACCGGATAACCGGTTTATAACTTTACCCCATCACGGGCGCATGCATGCGCTCGCGGGCAAGGTGGCGAGAATTACTCAGCGTCCTTGGCGGTCTCGTCGACCTCGGTCACCTTGGCGTTCTCGACCAGGTGGTCGACGGCCTTGGAGCGACGGATGGACTCGCGGACGGCAGGCATGCGGCCATCGGCGATGAACTCGGCCTTGGAAGCCTCGACGTCCTTGACGCCAGCCTTCTCGAACTCGGCGTTGATGTCGTCCTCGGTGACCTCAATCTTGAGCTCGCGGGCGAGGGCGTCCAGAGCCAGGGACTCGCGGGCGACGTCGTTGGCCTGCTTGTGCAGGTCGCCGATGAACTGCTCCATGGTCAGACCGGAAGCAGGCAGCCAGGTGTCCAGGGTCATGCCGCGGGCAGCGAGGTTGGACAGGAAGTTCTGGCCAAGCTCCTCAAAGACGGACTGCTCGTAGTCGGCGTCCATCTCCTCGAGCTGCAGGCGCTCGGCGAGAGCGGAGACGCAACGGTTCTCCTTCTCGGCCGGGAGACGGGAAGCCTTGTCCTGCTCGATCTCGATCTTGATGGCGTCGCGCATGGCGTCGATGCTGTCGAAGCCAAAGTCGGACTTGACGAGCTCATCGGTGAGCTCGGGGGTGTTGCGGACCTTGATGCCCTTGACGGTGACCTCGACGGTGTGGGTCTCGGCCTCCTCGCCCTCCTCGACCTCGTCGGTCCAGGTGACGGTCTTGACGTCGTCAACGTTAGCGCCGATCAGGGCCTCGTTGAACTCCTTGGGGTTGCTGTCGCTACCGGCGATGAGCATGCGGCCCTCGGCGGCGAAGTTGTCGGCGTTCTCGACGGCCTTGAGGTCGACGGTCACATAGTCGTCAGCCTCGACGGCGCGACCCTCGACGTCCTCGAAGGTGGCACGGTAGTTGAGGAGCATCTCAACCTGGTTGTTGATCTCGGACTCGGTGACCTCCGCAGGGGGCATCTCGATCTCGACAGCGTCGAAGGAGGAGAGCTCGGCAGCAGGACGCAGGGAGAACTCGACGGTGTAGGTGTAGTCCTCGTGATCCTTGGCGAGGTCGAGCTCCTTGTAGTCACCGCTCTTGGTGGGGACGATGTCCAGCTCGTTGAGGACGGCGGGCTCGTTGGCGGCGATCAGGTCGTTGGTAGCCTGAGCGAGGGTAGCCTCGGCGCCAAGAGCGGAGTCGATGACCGGACGGGGAGCCTTACCGGCGCGGAAGCCCGGGAAGCGGTACTTCTTGGCGGTGTCCTTGTAGGCCTTCTTGATCGCGGCGTCGACGTCGGCGGCCGGGATGGTGACCGTAGCGGTGAGCTTGGCGTC
>CAUDDU010000176.1 GCA_958448375.1 uncultured Collinsella sp. | reverse complement strand
TTATGGGGTCGGGGGTTTTGGTGCCCTGCATCTCCACAAACTCAACGCTTACGAAGCGCGCGCCGTTCGTGTTAGGGTAGTTCCACCACATAAGTAGTCGCAGACGCGCGTAACACGGGCGGGCGAGATGAAGTCCCAACAGCTCCATCTTGCCCGCCCGTTTTTGTTGCGTGGCGCCGCGGTACAACACAGAGAGGAATCTGCCCTTTATGCCTATCAACAAACGGGAGAGCCTGCTGTTCACCTTTATCATGTGCTTTTGCATGGTGCTCTGGATGAGCATCTACAACGTTGCCCTGCAGCATGGGGCCATCAACGGCGAGGTTGTTGCCGCCGCGTGGCTCGGCTTCCCCGTTGCCTACATTTTTGCCATGTGCTGCGACTGGTTTGTTGCCAGTCCCCTTGCCAAGGGTTTCGCTTTTAAATTCCTGGTCACGCCGGGCAAGAGCTCGCCACTTGCCATGACGCTCGCCGTCAGCTCCTGCATGGTCGTTCCCATGGTCATCATCATGTCGCTGTACGGTGCCTGTGAGGGTCTGACGCACATGCCCGGCGGCATCCTTGCGAACCTGTATTCCGTGCCCGCGATCTGGATGATCAACATCCCGCATAATTTTGTGATGGCGCTGCCGTGGAACCTTTTGGTAGCCGGTCCGATTTCCCGCTTCGTCTTCCGTCGCGCCTTCCCTGTGGGGACGGTTTTCGAGGAGGAGCATGCCGAGCTCTTGGAGCAGGCTATGGCTCCTGAGTGCGAGTAGCTCGCTTAGGGATCTGCTGAGCGCGGGCGACTTGCTTGGTTGGAGCCCTAAGCGTGGATAGCTCTCTCGGCGACATCGCGGGCGTGAGCGGTGCGCATGACCGGAGGGCCCGTGCTGCTCCGTTGCCCGACGTGCTAGCGCGCAGAACAATCTGTTGGTGCATTCGGCGGCTGCTGAAGCGTTTCGGCAGCCGCTTTTTATACGGAGTTTAAATACAACAGTCTGTTGTATTACGTAGAGTGGTATATCTCTAGCGGGAAAAATGCGAGAGACGGAGCATTATGGCGTTGCTAGTAGGACTGGACGTAGGGTCGACGACGACCAAAGTTTACGCGATGCACGAGGATATGACCGAGGCGTGGTGGGGATATCGCCGCCACGGGGCGTGTCAGACAGCGAGCGTGCGCGCCATGCTCGGCGAGCTCGCCGAGCGCTTTCCCCATGAGTCGCTGCGCGTTGCGGTGACCGGCTCGGGTGCGCGCGATATCGCGACCGCGCTGGGCGCCTCGTACGTTCAGGAGGTGGTCGCCAACGCGCTCGCGATCAGCAGGTTCTATCCGCAGACGCGCTGCGCCATCGAGCTGGGCGGCCAAGACGCCAAGATGATCTTCTTCCGCACCAACGATAAGGGAGACATCGAGGTTGCCGACATGCGCATGAACGGCTCGTGCGCAGGCGGTACCGGTGCATTTATCGACGAGATGGCAAAGCTCATGGGGGTCGGCACCGAATCGGGCGAGTTCGAGCAGCTCGCAAGCCGGGGAACGACCGTCCACGAGGTCTCGGGCCGCTGCGGCGTGTACGCAAAGACCGATATCCAGCCGCTGCTCAACGAGGGCATTCCTGCCACCGACCTGGCGCTTTCGGCGCTTCACGCGGTCGCCCGCCAAACGATCGGCGGTCTGGCCCAGGGTATCGACATCGAGCCGCCGGTAATCTTCGAGGGCGGTACGCTCGCCTACAACCCCACACTGGTCCGCGTGTTCCGGGAGCAACTGAATCTATCGGACGATCAGGTTATCGTCCCGCGCGATCCGCAGATCATGGTCGCGCGCGGTGCCGCCCTGTCGCTGACCGACATGTTCGCATCGTCCCAACCGATCGACCTTCCCGACGCTTTTGTCCGGCTGGATAAGCTCGAGACGGTCGCGCCCGCAAGCGGGGAGGGACGTCTTGCCCAGCCCTTTTTTGCCACACCTGCCGAGCAGGCGGATTTTACGGCACGCCATGGCAAAGAGACGCCGGCAAAGGGTCCGGATGCGTATGCGCCCGGAGAGACGGTGCGTGTGGCGCTCGGTATCGATTCGGGGAGCACGACGACCAAGTTCGCCCTGGTCGATGAGGCGGGTGAGCTTGTCGATTCGTTCTACGCGTCTAATAACGGCAGACCGCTCGACGTCGCCCAACAGGGTCTTGTCAGCTTGAAGAACCGCTGGGAGACAGCGGGAGTCACGCTTGCGATCGATGCCGTGGGCACCACGGGATACGGCGAGGAGCTTTTCGCGCGCGCGTTCCACGCCGACTACCATACGGTCGAGACGGTCGCGCACGCCCGCGCCGCGTGCGCATGCGTTCCCGATGCGACCTTCGTGCTCGACATCGGCGGACAGGATATGAAGGCCATCTGGCTCAACCACGGCGTGCTGACCGATATCGTCGTCAACGAGGCGTGCTCTGCGGGCTGCGGCTCGTTCCTCGAGGGTTTTGCCAAAAACCTCGGAATAGCCGTTGAGGATATCGCGACCGAGGCATTTTCGTCCAAAGCCCCCGCCGTTCTCGGCAGCCGCTGCACGGTGTTCATGAACAGCAGCGTCGTTTCCGAGCAGCGGCGCGGTAAGGGTCCGGGCGACATCATGGCCGGTCTCTGCCGTTCGATTATCGAGAACGTGTTCACCAAGGTCATTCGCGTTTCAAATCTCAACCGTCTGGGCGACAAAGTCGTCGTCCAGGGCGGCACGTTCCGAAACGACGCGGTGCTGCGCGCATTCGAGCAGTATCTGGGCAAACCCGTCACGCGTGCGCCCCACCCGGGGCTGATGGGCGCTATCGGTATCGCCCTGCTCGCGCGCGAGGAATGCCGCAAGGGCGACGCCGGCACGTCGTTTATCGGGCTCGATGCCGTGGAGCGCTTCGAGCATCGCGAGTTCGGCGGCGTTACCTGCCGTCGGTGCAACAACCGCTGCCAGCGCGCGGTCGTGGCATTTGGCGACGGCTCGCTTTACGTCACGGGCAATCGCTGCCCGCGCGGCGGCGCCATCTCATGGGATGAGCTCGTGCGCGAGGTTCCCGCGGCGGAGGAGCTGCGTCCGCAGGGTGCTTGCGAGGCACAGGCACCCGGCACGGGGCGCGACCGGACCGCGGCTGCCCCCAATCTCTTTGTCGACCGCGAGAAACTGCTGTTCGAGTCGTACCCCACGGTTCCCGTCTGCGGGG
>CAUDDU010000175.1 GCA_958448375.1 uncultured Collinsella sp. | reverse complement strand
TGACGCACTCCAAGGGCAACGGCGGCGCGTCCGCAGCACAAGATCGCCTGCAATCGCTCGAAAAAACCGCGGATGGCTTTACGCTCGCCCAGATGGACCTGCGTCTGCGTCACGAGGGCGAAATCCTGGGTTATCGCCAGCATGGCGGTGTGACTCTGCGCTTTGTCGACCTGGATGCCGACGAGGAACTAATCGAGTGGGCCCATTTGGACGCGGTCGAGCTCTTGCGGTATGCTTGCACCCTTGACTCCGTGGCGACGCGCCCCCTGCGCGATGCGGTCGCCATGCGATATCGACATATTTTTAAGGAGGTCAGCGGAGGATGAGAATCATCGGCGGCGAATGGCGCGGTCGTAAGATCGAGGAGCCCCGTGGTCGCGATGTCACCCGCCCCACGACTGATCGCGTGCGTGAGGCGTGCGCATCTATGGTCATGTCGGCATTCGACTTCGATCTGGACGAGGTCCGCGTGCTGGACGCCTTTGGCGGCTCCGGCGCCTTAGGGTTAGAGATGCTCTCTCGTGGGGCCCGCTCGCTCACGACGTTTGAGATCGATCGCAACGCCGCGCGGCTCATTAGCAAGAATATCGAGTCGCTCTGCCGTGACCGTGCGCGTTGGCGCGTGGTCACGGGCGACATGCTGGTGAGTGCCTCGCGCGGTCGTGTACCAGGCGGCCCCTTTGATCTGGTCCTGCTCGACCCGCCCTATGCTTTTGGTGCCGAGCCGGTCGAGGAGCTGCTGCAGGACCTGGCTCAGCAGGGTATGCTTGCGTCTGGCGCTTACGCCCTGTTTGAGCATGCCGCCGCCGATGCGGGCGCGCATCCGGCAGGCTTTGAGACTGTACGTGAGAAGCGCTACGGCATTACCTCGGTCGACCTGCTCCGTTGGGTCGGCGATAGCAAGGACGGCGGCACTGATGCTAACGAAAATGACGAGGCAGTATCCCCGGAGGACGCCCATGAGTGACACTATTAATCGCGTGATCGTCCCGGGCACCTTCGATCCCATCACGTTTGGCCATATCGATGTGATCCGCCGCGCCCGCCGCATCTTTCCCAGCGTGATCGTCGCCGTGGCCGAGTCGCAGGGTAAAAACGGTGTGGGCACCACGTTTATGCTCGATGAGCGCGTGGCGCTGGCCCGCGAGGCGCTCGGTGATATCGACGGCGTCGAGGTCCTGCCCTTTACCGGCCTCTTGGTCGACTTCGCTCGTGAGCAGGGGGCGGGGGCCGTGGTCAAGGGTCTGCGCGCCATGACCGACTTTGAGTATGAGCTGCAGCAGGCCGACCTTAACTATCGCCTGGATAGCGAGCTGGAGTCCATCTTTGTCATGAGTGCGCCGCAGTACGGCTATATCTCGAGCTCGGTCGTTCGCCAGATCGCCTCGCTCGGCAGTGACGTATCGACGTTTGTCCCGTCCAACGTGGTCGAAGCGCTCAAACATCGCTTTTCGTGACGTTTCTTATTGCCTGGTGGCATGTGGTAAACTAGCACGATGATATGTTACCTATGAAAGGAGACCGGATGCCGGGCGAGAATTTTCCTGGCGATAGGATCGTCAGCTTGGTCGATGAGCTCGAAGGGCTGATCGAGGAAGCCAAGCCGCCTTTCGGCAAGAACGCTCAGTTCAAGGTCATCGACGCCGACGTGTTCTTCAACATCCTCGACGAGATCCGCATGAGCTATCCCGAGGAGTGGCAGAAGTCCCGCCGTATCCTTAAGGAGCGCGAGGAGCTCATGGCTTCCGCCGCCGCTCAGGCCGATTCCATCATCGCCGACGCTCAGCAGCAGGCCCTCACCATTGCTGGTGAGCAGGAGATCGTCCGCTTAGCACAGCAGCAGGCCGACGACATCCGCGATCGTGCCCAGCAGTACGAGCGCGAGACGCGTTATGCTGCCGAGGACTACGCGGAGCAGGTCTTTACGCACCTGGAGGAGAACCTCAAGAGCCTGACCGGAACCGTTACCCGTTGCCGTCAGCAGCTCAACGAGGGTGCCGCCCAACAGAATGGTCAGTGGTAATGGCTGAGTTCCCGAGCGTTACCGTCGATCTTTCCGAGCAGCTCGAGTTTCCTGGTGATTCGTATCCGCTGACCGGTAAGGTCGATGTCGCCACCTACATGGTGGGCGAGAAGGAGTACCAGCTACAGGACGGCATCGACTACGACGTTGTCTTTACCAATGCCGGTACCGGTGTCTTGCTCACGGGCATGGTCCGCGCGCACGCCACCGGCGAGTGCGACCGTTGCCTGGAGCCCGCCTCGTTTGATATCGCCGGCGAGATCGAGGAGTTCTACCTCTTTGAGGAGCCCGAGGATCCCGAGGCCTACGAGGACGGCTACGAGCTCCTGGGTGAGGACCGCATCGTCGATCTGGGTGAGCCCATCAATGACGCGGTCGTTATGGAGACGCCGTTTGTGGTGCTCTGCAAGCCCGATTGCCGCGGTCTGTGTCCCACTTGCGGTTGCAATCTCAACGTCGAGCAATGCGATTGCGCCGCCCAGGCAGAGGCAGAATGGGCTGCTGCCACGGAAAATCCATTTGCAGCATTGAAGAATCTCAAGCTCGATGAGTAAAACTGTGGTAGTATCGCTACTTGCGCGTAATCGCCACACTGGATAGTTCATAAGGAAGGTCACTATGCCCGTACCTAAACAAAAGCAGGGTCGTATCCGCACTCACACCCGTCGTTCCGCCAACATGAAGATCTCGGCTGCGGCTCAGTCCACGTGCCCCCGTTGCGGCGCTGTCAAGCTTCCGCACCACGTGTGCCCCAGCTGCGGTTTCTACAAGGACCGCGAGGTTATCGTTACCGAGTAACGGTATACTCTGGATGCGATGCCGTTCCAAATGGAACCACAATGGCCGGCTCAATGAGTCGGCCATTTTTGTATAAGGAGCATGTATATGAGTAACGTTCGCGTTTGTGTAGACGTTGTGGGCGGAGACGAGAAACCTCAGGTTGTTCTCGATGGTATCGAGGCTGCGCTTGCCGCCGATCCCGATATCGAGGTCTTGGCAGCTGGCCCCGCTGAAATCGTCAATCCCTTTGCTGCTTCCCATGCACGTGTTGAGGCCCTTGAGGCACCCGACGTTATCGCCATGGATGACGATCCCATTCGCGCCGTGATGACCAAGCGCAAGTCGTCGATCGTGCTGTCGTGCCGCGCCATCAAGAAGGGCAATGCGGACGCGTTCTTCTCCGCCGGCTCGACCGGGG
>CAUDDU010000174.1 GCA_958448375.1 uncultured Collinsella sp. | reverse complement strand
CCAATCCGCACGAGGACCCCACGGCCGAGTTCGTCCCGGTCGTGCATAAGATCGATGCCAAGATTATCGCCTCGGCGGGCGATTCTTCCACATCGGTGGGCACGGGCGGCATGATCACCAAGATTCGCGCGAGCCGCATCCTGATGACGGCGGGCATTCAGAGCGTGATTTGCTCGGGCGAGGAGCCCGATGCACTCGTGCGCCTCGCCCGCGGCGAGAGCGTGGGCACGCTGTTCGATCCGCCGGCGGAGCGTCTGGACATCGCACCCCGCAAGCTGTGGATCGCACTGGGCGACAAGGCGCATGGCTCGGTGACGGTCGATGATGGTGCTGCGAAGGCGCTGGTCAGCCGTGGCTCTTCCTTGCTTGCGGTGGGTATTCGCGAGGTCGATGGCCAGTTTGCCGAGGGCGATGTGCTCGATGTGTGCGACCCGAGCGGTATGGTCGTCGCCCGCGGTATCGCCGAGGCCGATTCGGACGTGCTGGAACTTGCTGCCGGTCGCCGCCAAGACCAGATTGCCAGCAACCGCCTGCTGGCAGACCTGGCCGAGAAGCCAGCGATACACAGGGATAACTTGATCGTATTTGCATAAAGAAAGACAGCGCTGCGGATCGTTTCCCGCAGCGCTGTCTTTCTCGTGCCAGCACCTGGGGACGTTTCTTTTGTGCCGGCAGGTGGGGACTCTCTTTTGTTAGAAGATCCGGCGCAGGTCTCCGCGGTTGAGTGCTTCGTCGAAGAGGTGCTTGAATACCACACTGCCGTGCAGGCCGTCGTGCTCGAACTCGTTGGTCACCCAGGCGTGCGAGTTGCCCACGCGGCTGAGCGTATCGAGCTGCAGGCCCGAGTCCACGTACATGTCGTCGAAATACACCGCGGCCTGCAGGGGCACCTCGTTGCACGCCAGGCGCTGCGGGTCGTAGATCTTGTCCCAGCTTGTGTCTTCCATCAGCAGGTCCATGGCGGGCTTGAAGGGTTTGAGCTCGGGCATCTGCTCGAACATCCACGGGAACATGGCCTCGCCGGTAAACATGAGCGGGCGCGCGAGGGTGTCGAACTCGGTGCGGTGAGCCTTCTCTTCAGCCGCGGCCCAGCCAATGGGCATAGTGTCACCGTCGGCGTATATGAACTCCTGCAGCGTCCAGTACAGCGGATTCGTGCGCGTGTTGGTGCGCTCGAAGGCGCGCATCAAAAAGCTGTCAGATACCGAGGCGTCGCAGGTCAGCGTGCCGTCGCCATCAACAAAAGCGTGATCGATAATCCAATGCATGCGTTCAAAGCTCGGCTTCATGCCAAAGTCGCTGCCCATGAGCTGTAGGCGCTCGACCGTCATCGGCGAGCCGTCGGGCAGCACGGGCTTCTGTGCCTCGAGCGCATCGGCCAGGGCTGCCACGCGCTCGACGTCGGCGGGGTAGCGGTCGTAATACTGCTGCGTCTTGGCGGCCATGCGCGGGAAGGTGTGCGCGTAGACCTCGCTTGCGCTCGCCGGCACGTGGGGGATTCCGCCGCAGGTAAAGCTCGCCGCCACGCCCTCGGGGAAGAGCGACAGGTAGCTCAGCGTCAAAAAACCGCCGTAGCTTTGGCCGAGCGTGACCCACGGCTTACCGCCAAAGCCCACTAGGCGCAGGTACTCAAAATCGCGCACGATGGAGCTGGCGAGGTGGCGCTTGAGGAAGTCCGCCTGTGAGCGTGCTGTGTCGGCGCCGGCGGCCGTTGCGCGGTCACCCAGTGCCTTGATCGTGTGTCCGTCCACGCAGCTACTGCGTCCGGTGCCGCGCTGGTCGGGAAGGACCACGCGGAAGTGCTTGACGGCCTCCTCGATCCCGCCGTCGCTTGTGGGCGACAGCGGACGCGGGCTCTCGCCGCCGGGGCCGCCCTGCAAAAACAGGAGCAGCGGCAGATCGTCGTTGATGCGGTCGGGCGCGCAAACCACGCGGTAGAAGAGCTTGATGCTCTCGGGCGCGCCGGCGATTGGTGCCGGCATAGCGCCGCGGCGCATGGTGCTGCCGACGGCCAGAAGCATCGGCTCTAGGCCGCGCCAGTCAAGGGGGACGTCGATGCTGTGGTCCTCGACGTAAAGGCCGGGGACGTGGTACGAAGTGATGAGGGCCATGTGAGTCTTCCGTTCGTTGCGGTGTTTCGGGTTGACCAATTCTACCGCCGCGGGCGAGGCCATGCGCAAATCGGCTACCATGGTTGCAAACTTCTAGGAGAAAGGGCCGCCTATGTCGGTCGATATAGCCACGTATGTCCATGATCTTGCCGTTGCCGCCAAGGCAGCGTCGGTCTCGCTTGCCACGGCGAGCGATGAGCGGCGCCAGGAGGCCGTGCGCGCCATGGCCGCGGCGCTGCGCGATGGCGTCGATTCCATCGTTGCCGCCAACGAGCTCGATATGTCTGCCGCGCGCGAGGCGGGCACCTCTGCCGGGCTCCTCGACCGCTTACTGCTGACGCCCGAGCGCGTCGAGGGCATGGCCGCCGGCCTGGAAAAGCTCGCCGAGCTGCCCGATCCCGTGGGCCGCGTGCTCGACCACCGCGTGCTTGCAAGCGGCGTGGACCTGACCCGTGTGAGTGTGCCGCTGGGCCTGGTCGCCATGGTCTACGAGGCGCGCCCCAACGTGACGGCCGACGCCGCAGGCATCTGCATCCGTACCGGCAACGCCTGCATTCTGCGCGGCGGCTCGCTGGCCTATCACTCGTGTGCCATGATTTCTGAACTGCTGGCCGATGCGCTCGAGGCCAAGGGCTTCCCGCGCGAGGCTGTGTCGATGATCGAGCCCACCGACCGCGAGGCCACTGGCGAGCTCATGAAGCTCCGCGGTATTGTCGACGTACTCATTCCGCGCGGCGGTGCAGGCCTGATCCAGCGCTGCGTGCGCGAGTCGCTTGTGCCGGTGATCGAGACAGGCACGGGCAACTGCCACATCTACGTGCATGAATCCGCCGACTTTGATAAGGCGCTCAACATTATCGTTAATGCCAAGACCCAGCGCGTAGGCGTGTGCAATGCCGCCGAGTCGCTGCTGGTCGACCGTGCTGTGGCCGATGCGTTTTTGCCTGCGGTCGTTGCCGTGCTGCACGACCACGGCGTGCTCATTCACGGTGACGAGTCCACGTGCGCCGCGTGCGCCGACGCCGGCTTTGTGGAGGGCGATGACTACGTCGCCGCGACTGAGGAGGACTGGGGTCGCGAGTACTTGGCTCTCGAGATGAGCGTGAAGGTCGTGGCAAACGAGGACGAGGCCATCGCACACA
>CAUDDU010000173.1 GCA_958448375.1 uncultured Collinsella sp. | reverse complement strand
CGAGTTTGGTATCCAGGCTCTCGAGGCCCATTGGATCACCAACCGTCAGATCGAGGCCGCTCGTATTGCCATGACCCGCTACATGAAGCGTGGCGGTCGTGTCTACATCACGATCTTCCCCGATAAGCCCATCACCAAGAAGCCTGCCGAGACTCGCATGGGTTCTGGTAAGGGTAACCCCGAGGAGTGGGTGGCCGTCGTCAAGCCCGGCCGCATCATGTTCGAGGTCAAGGGTGTTCCCGAGGAGGTCGCTCGCGAGGCTCTGCGTCTTGCGCAGCACAAGCTCCCCATCAAGACCAAGATTGTTGCTGCCAAGAACGCTGAGCAGCGCATCGAGAAGGAGATGGCTGAGGAGGCCGCTCTCGAGGCCAAGTGGGCTGCTGAGGACGCCGCCGCCGCCAAGGAGGAGAACTAATGAAGCCCGCAGAGATTCGTGAGCTCTCGGACGCTCAGCTCGTTGAGAAGCTGAAGGAAATGCGCGCCGAGCTCTTTAACCTTCGTTTCCAGATGGCTACCAGCCAGCTGGACAACACCGCTCGCGTCAACACCGTGAAGAAGGACATCGCTCGCGTCCTCACGGAGCAGCGCGCCCGCGAGATCGCAGCGGAGAAGTCCGCTGTCGCCGAGTAGGACCTAAGGAGAGAACATGACTGATTCGCGTAACTCGCGTAAGGTCCGTACGGGTGTCGTTACCTCCGTCTCCGGTGCCAAGACCATTGTTGTCACCATCACCGAGCGCAAGCGTCACCCCAAGTACGGCAAGATGATGACCAGCTCCAAGAAGCTGCACGCTCACGACGAGGAGTGCACGGCTGGCGTGGGCGACACCGTCCGCGTTATGGAGACCCGTCCTATGTCCAAGATGAAGCGTTGGCGCCTCATCGAGGTCGTCGAGCGCGCTAAATAAGCAGTCGCTCTTACGACTTGTACGTTTCCGAAGATGTGCGTATGCCTGGCTTGCATACCACAGGCCGTATAAAGGCAGCGCACCTCTCTTCGGTTCTTAGTTCGGAGGAACATCTACCATGATTCAGATGCAAACCATGCTGAACGTCGCCGACAACTCCGGCGCTCGCAAGATTCGCTGCATCAAGGTGCTTGGCGGTTCCAAGCGTCGTTATGCAGGCATCGGCGATGTGTTCATCGGTGCTGTCCAGGAGGCTACCCCTGGCGCCAACGTCAAGAAGAAGGACGTTGTCCGTTGCGTCGTCGTTCGCACCGTTAAGGAGATCCGCCGCAAGGATGGCTCCTACATTCGCTTTGATGAGAACGCCTGCGTTGTCATCAACAACGATGGTTCGCCCGTCGGCACCCGTATCTTCGGGCCCGTCGCTCGCGAGCTTCGTGACAAGAAGTACATGAAGATCGTCTCGCTCGCTCCCGAGACCCTGTAGTTAGGGGAGATATATGTATATCAAGAAGGGCGATAAGGTCCAGGTTCTCTCTGGTAAGGATCGCGGCAAGCAGGGCGTTGTCCTGCGTGCTCTCCCCGCCGAGAACAAGGTCGTTGTCGAGGGCGTTTCGGTCGTCAAGAAGGCCGTCAAGCCCAACGCTGCCAACCAGCAGGGCGGCATCGTTTCGCAGGAGGCTCCTATCGACGCCTCCAACGTCAATCTCGTTTGCCCCGAGTGCGGTAAGGTTACCCGCGTCGCTCACGAGAAGGACGGCAAGAACAAGCTGCGCGTCTGCAAGAAGTGCGGCCACAAGTTCTAAGCTGCCCGCAACATCAAGTTGCTAGCAAAGGCCCGGATGCCCCACGGCACCCGGGCCTTTTTTGATCCCTATTCATTGGGTACTCATTGGGGACAGGCTTAAATGAGTGATTGCGCGCACGAAGGCTGGCGTGACAGTTGGTCAGCTTGTGCGTTGCTGCGGACTCGGTGAGGCAACGGTTAAAAGGGCAACTGTTGGCTGGCGCGACGCCTCAAATGATCCGTTTTCCTCCGTCCCCAAGGGATCAGGTGATGCGTATTTGTGTGTAGTTACGTGCGTAGGATTGCGTGACTGTGCTTGTATATGCGCCATCTGCTGCTGAATTTTGACCATTTAGCGGTAATACACGCAGAAGCACGCACATACACGCGCATTTGTGCGAATATAGAGCTGTCAGAAATAAAAGACTTTTCACGACGCAGGAGGCAGATATGGCAGATTGTAAACAGGCTCCGCTTGATGCTGCGGCAGCCGCAAAGGCAGCGTTCGCTTCGGTCCAGGACAAGCCATTCCCCGATGATATCTTTACGGCTCCCGAGCTTCGTTGGGCTGTGATCGGGTGCGGTGTTATCGCCAACCAGATGGCCCAGTCTCTCGCTCTTTCCGGCCGCAAGCTTGCGGGCGTCGCCAACCGCACGCTGTCCAAGGCT
The DNA here is from genome assembly GCA_958448375.1 of uncultured Collinsella sp. Taxonomy (GTDB): domain Bacteria; phylum Actinomycetota; class Coriobacteriia; order Coriobacteriales; family Coriobacteriaceae; genus Collinsella. Next base: position 894 of record CAUDDU010000173.1, on the reverse strand, counting down.
CAGGCTTTTGCCGATCAGTATGGCATCGAGAAGGTCTACGAATCGGTCGAGGACCTCTATGCCGATCCGAACATCGACGCGATCTATATCACCACGCCGCATAACACGCACATCACCTATCTGCGTGCGGCCCTGGCAGCTGGCAAGCACGTGCTTTGCGAGAAGGCCATCACCCTCAACTCCGCCGAGCTCGACGAGGCGCGTGCCATTGCCGACGAGCATAACGTGATCCTCATGGACGCCACTACGGTGCTCCATATGCCCTTGTATCAGGAGCTGCGCCGCCGCATGGATGTCGGCGAGTTTGGCCGCATGAACCTCGCCCAACTCAACTTTGGCAGCTACAAGGAGTACGGCGACCTGACCAACCGTTTCTACAATCGCAACCTTGCTGGCGGTGCCATGCTCGACATTGGCGTCTATGCCCTGTCCGTTATGCGCCTCTTTATGGCAAGCCAGCCCGCTGAGGTCGTTTCGCTGGGCAACACCTGTGAGACCGGCGTTGACGTTGCGGGCGGCATCGTCTGCCGTAATGCCGAGCAGCAGCTGGGTGTTGTGAGCCTTACGCTTCACTCCAAGCAGCCCAAGCGCTCGGTCATCAGCTTTGACAAGTGCTATATCGAGGTCAACGAGTATCCGCGTGCCGATCACGCGACCATCGTGTGGACTGCGGACGGCCACCGCGAGGAGGTCCACGCCGGCACCGAGGCTTACGCCCTGTGCTATGAGATGGCCGATCTTGAGAAGGCCGTTGCCGGCGACGACTCCAAGCGCGAGCTACTGGATTATGCTTCTGATGTTATGGAGCTTATGACCAAGCTTCGCACCGACTGGGGAGTCGTGTACCCCGAGGAGGAGTAAGCGATGCTTGCGGAAGATAGGCTCAACGCGATC
>CAUDDU010000172.1 GCA_958448375.1 uncultured Collinsella sp. | reverse complement strand
GAGGCCGTCGATACCGCCGAGGTCGACGAAGGCGCCGAAGTCGACGATGGAGGAAACGGTGCCCTGGAGACGCATGCCAGACTTGAGCTTGGACAGAATCTCGGAGCGCTCGGCCTTACGGGACTCCTCGAGCACGACGCGACGGGAGAGGACGACGTTGTTGCGGTTGCGGTCCATCTCGATGACGCGAGCCTCGATGCGGGTGCCCATGTAGGAGGTGAGGTCCTTGACACGACGGAGGTCGACGAGGGAAGCGGGCAGGAAGCCACGCAGGCCGATGTCGAGGATCAGGCCGCCCTTGACAACCTCGATAACCTCGCCCTCGACGTTCTCGCCGGAGTTGAACTTCTCCTCGATGCGGTTCCAAGCACGCTCGTACTCGGCACGCTTCTTGGACAGGACCAGACGACCGTCCTTGTCCTCCTTCTGGAGAACCAGAGCCTCGATGGGATCACCGAGTGCAACGATGTCTGCAGGGTTAGCGTCCTTGCGGATGGACAGCTCGCGGACCGGGATAACGCCCTCGGACTTGAATCCGATGTCAACGAGCACCTCGTCATGCTCGATCTTAACGACAGTGCCGTTAACGAGATCGCCCTCATCAAAGTCGGTAATCGTACCGTCGATGAGGTTGTTCATCTCCTCCTCATTGACATCGTCAAGAGAGAAAATGGACGAGTTCTGAATCTCACTCAAAGGTGGACCCCTTTCGAACTACGGGGCCCCGATTGCTAGGACCTACAGAAGGGTGCGACAAGCACACAACGTTTAGGAACACTCGGGAGCCGACAGATACTAATGTGACGCTTATGCAATCACGTTCGTATAGGTTACGGGGAAATGAGTTCGATTTCAAGCGTGAACTGCGATTTTTTACTCGTGTGGAGACTTTTTCGTAATCTTATGAACACACGTCTCCACAACTTGACGATAACCAGCCAGGCATTTGGCTTTGGGGTAAAGTATCCGGAGCCAACGATTCTGGAACGATTTATCGAGAAAGGTGCCCGCGTGCTCAAAGCAGTCGTTTTCGATATGGACGAAACGCTTCTCAGCATCAACCTCAACGCGTTCATCCTTCGCTATTTTAAGGATGTCTCGTCGATGCTCGCGGATATCGGTCGCCGCAGCCACGGTGGCACGATGGCACGCCTCGGCACTATCTTGGTCGACCTCAACGCCAATCGCCGAAGCGGCACGGATAATCGCACCAATCTTGAGTTCTACCAAGAAGAGGTTGAGCGCCGGTGCGGCATTTGCCTCTCGGACCCACTCATCTACGAGGCGTTTACCTACTACGACCGCGAAGTTCTTCCGTACAAGAACGACGATGTCATCAACGCCCACGCCATGCCGGGCGCACACGCCGCGCTTCAGGCCGTACAGGATGCAGGGCTACGTTGCGCGCTCTTTACCAACCCCAGCTTTCCGCAGGGGGCCATCGAGTGCCGCATGGGTTGGGGCGACCTGGCCGACGCCCCCTTTGAGCTCGTCACGCACATGGGAAACACCACCCGCTGCAAGCCCGATGCCACCTACTATCTAGAGCAGCTTCAGGTGATGGGACTCGAGCCGCACGAGGTCCTTATGGTGGGCAACGATCCCAAGCGCGACTTCCCCAGTCCCGCCTGCGGCATTCAAACTGCCTATGTTGGCCAGGGAAAACCCAGCCGAGCCACCTGGCGCGGAACCATGGAAGACTTCGCCCGCGACTTTAACGCCGTAGTAGAAGCCTTCTACGAACACCAAGTAGCCGACGAACTGTCGTAGGACCCCTCGCTCCAAACCAAATATCGCCGCAGGTTGAGCACAAGTCAGCGAAAATGCCCCTAAGCGAGCAATGTGCCTTGAAAGAGGAGGGCATAGGCCTTCTGGCCATGCCCGACGATTGAAAGGCAGATTGCCGCTTAGGGGCGTTTGCAGCGTCGACTGGTTACGCGGTTTGGTAAAACCGCGTAACTAGCACACCTGGGTTTTGCCGATCATGATGTTGAGGATCTCGATGTCGGTGTCCTTCATGCCCACGCGGCCTACGTAGCCCATACTGGCGATTGTCTGCTCAACGGTATCTTGGATCAGGCCCTCGCCGGCGCGGAAGCCGCGACCCTGCATGGCCATATCGTGGCCCAGAATCGCCGCATCAACGGCTGCGGAAATCTTGGCGGCACAGCTCGCCTTGGCGCCGTCGCACACGATGCCGCCCACGTTGCCAAGCGTATTCGAGACCGTCGCGCCAATCTGCTCGCGCGTGCCACCGCACAGCCAGGTAATCGCGGCGCCGGCGCCGCACGCGGCGCAAATAGCACCGCAAAACGCCGAGAGCGCACCAATATAGCTCTTGATATGCACAGCGATAAGATCGGACAGCATCACGGCGCGCACCAGGCGCTCGTGGTCGCAACGCAGGTACTCGGCATACTCCATGACGGGCAATGCGCAGGTAATGCCCTGATTGCCCGAGCCGCACACAATGGCGACCGGCAGCGCGCAGCCGTTCATGCGGGCGTCGGACCCGGCGGCCGCACGGGCACGGGCACGGCAAGCGACGTCATCGGCACGAGCACCCAGCAGCGTACGACCCACCTCGGCGCCCCAAGCGTGCGCAAGGCCCTCGGCACTGATTACGCCATTCAGCTCAATCTGACGCTCAACGGCAGCGCGGGCGTCCTCAATGTCACCGTCCTCGATAAAGTCGATGATAGTCTCAATCGACATGGGCGTATCGGCATTATCTGCCGCCCGCTCGGCCACGACGCGCTCGGCGCAGGCGGCACACTCCCCCGCCGACTTGCCGCACACCGGAATACCGTCGAGCGTATGGCACGTGACATTGGTGTGGTGGTCGGTAATCTCGACGACCGCGGTATGGCCCCCGGCCGTCGCAGTCACCTTGATGTAGAGGTTGGGCACACCCTCGACAAGCGACACATCGCAGTAGCCGGCGTCGGCGAGGAGCTCGGACACGCGCGCACGGTCTTTATCGTCAACGCTCTCGAGCACCTCGAGAGCGCTCTTGGCGTCGCCGCCCACGGCACCCAGCACGGCCGCAGCCTCAATACCATGCATTCCGCCCGAATTGGGCACGGTCACGCTCTTAACGTTCTTGATGATGTTGCCCGAGCAGGCAACGTCCATGTGATCGGGTTCGCAACCGAGCGTCTGGCTCGCCAGCGCCGCTGCATAGGCAACGGCAATGGGCTCGGTGCAGCCGAGTGCACAGACAAGCTCGCGGTTCAAAACATCGCAAAACGCGGCATCACGGATG
>CAUDDU010000171.1 GCA_958448375.1 uncultured Collinsella sp. | reverse complement strand
ACCGAGTACAAGTCGCTTGACTTTGCGAGCTGCGAAGCCAAGATCAAGGAGCGCTACGGTGTGGAGATGTCCGACTACGACATCGTCAACTTGGCCTCTATCGTTGAGCGCGAGGGCCTCAACGCCGATCAACGTGCGCACGTGGCCTCGGTCTTCTACAACCGCCTTGCCGGCAAGCTCGACGGCCTGCGCTATCTCAACAGCGATGCGACCATGATGTATGTCACCGGTGGCGAGGTTACCGCCGACGACCTGCAGAGCGATAGTCCGTATAACACCTATAAGCACGAGGGTCTGCCACCCACGCCCATCTGCTCTCCGTCGCTCGAGGCACTCAAGGCCACGCTTGAGCCGACCGACTCCGATGACCTGTATTTCTACATTACGCAGGACGAGGAGTACTTCTCGCAAACCTACGAAGAGCATCAACAGTCTTGGAATTAGCATGAGGATTTTTAGCCCCAAACGATACGTTGCCTCGGTCGATCGCATCGACCTTGATACCCTGTGGGCCGACGGCAAACGCGCCATTCTGCTCGATCGCGATAACACCCTGGTGCCGCGCGACACTGAGCAGGTTCCCGCCGCGGTTTCCGCTTGGCTCGATACCGCCCGCGCCAAAGGCTTTAAGCTGTGCATGGTGTCCAACAACTGGCATCGCGACCAGGTCATGAGCTCTGCACGCGAGCTGGGACTCGAGGCCATCAGCCACGCCATGAAGCCGGCGCCGTTTGCCCTCAAGGCGGGTCTTAAGCGCCTCGGCGCCACGGCCGACGAGGCGGTGCTGATCGGTGATCAGCTCTACACTGACGTGTGGAGCGGCAATTTTGCCGGCGTCGATACTATCCTGGTTAAGCCGCAGGCGACCCAGGACCTGTGGTATACGCAGATCTTCCGTATCTTTGAGCGCCGGGCCCTGCGCGACCTTCCCTGCGAGGATTAGGTCTCGCTATGTCTCAGCACATCAAACACGGCTGCGACCATATCTTCTTTATCGGCTTTTTGGGCGCGGGCAAGTCGACGCTCGCGCGCAACGTCGGCACCATGTTTAAGCGGCGTTTTATCGATACCGACCGCCTGGTCGTGCGCCGTTGCGGCAAGTCGGTAACCGAGATTTTTGAGACCGAGGGCGAGGATCGTTTTCGCGAGCTCGAGACCTCGGCGCTCCGTTCGCTCCAAAGCGAGCGCAGCCTGTTGGTTTCGTGCGGTGGCGGTATCGTCGAGACGCCGGTGAATATTGAGCTGATGCACGATATGGGTACGTGCGTTTACCTCGAGGGCGACTTCGAGGATTCGATTCGCCAGATTCGTCGGTCCGACACGCGCCCCGATTTCCGCTCGCCCGAGCATGCCGCGCGCCTGTTTGAGCATCGCCGTCCGCTGTATCGCCAGGCCGCAGATATTACCCTTGATATTCGCAACAAGTCCTTCGAGGACGTTTCCTACCTTTGTGCCGAGATGCTTTTGGAGCGTGGACTGCTATGATTCGCCGTCAACTGATCAATTTCCAAAACCGCAGCGTCGATGTCCGTGTCGGATTGGGCGCGTTCGATGAGCTGTCGCGCATGTTTGCCTCGGCTGTGGGCAAGCCTAAGCGCGCGATGGTGGTTTGGAACTCCGCCTCGTCAGAACGTTTTGATGAGGTCGTCGAGCATGCGCTGGTCGACGCCGGCTTTGCCGTGTCGCTGCTCGTCCTCGAGGTTTCGCCTGCCGGTGCTACGCTGGCCGATGCCGATACCGTCTTTGGCGCCCTGTCGGCTAACGGCATTACCTGCGACGATCTGGTTGTCGCCGTTGGCGATGCCGCAACCTGCTCGGTTGTTAGCTGGTGCACCAACCAGTGGTGCGGTCGCACCGAGTGCGCGCTGCTGCCGACGACGTTCGACGCCATGCTCACGGTCGCGACGACCATGAAGCCGCTCGTCGCCTCGTCGGCGAATGCGCTTCCCGCTATCGCGTTTCGTCCCGAACCGGGCCTGGTCGTGTGTGACCTCGACCTTGTTCGCGAGGCGGACCCCGAGGACCTCAAGCTCGGCTATGCGGTGCTTGTTGGCACCATGCTTTCGAGCAGCAAGTCCCGCTGGAATCAGTTTACTGAGACCGTCCCCGAGATTCTCGCGGGCGAGGAGGTCGCGCTCGTCAATGCCGTTCAATGGTCTCAGACTGCCCGTAAGGACGTACTGATGGCCACGAACCCGAGCGCCCGCCATGCGCTCGATTTTGGCAAGACGGGGGAGCTTACCCTGCGCGCCTGCTTGGGCGATGCCGCTTCACGGGTCCCTGCCTACCAGCTGTTGTCCGAGGGTATGCGCTTTGAGGCGCGCCTTGCCCACGACGCCTGCGATTTCGATACCGATTACGTTTTTGAGGTCGATGACTGCCTGGAGGACTTTGGTATCGAGGAACTTGCCTTCGATCTGGAGCCTGCCGCATATATCGAGGAGTTCCGCAAGCAGCAGTTCGCGCGCTCAAACCGCAGCATGCTGCCGCTGCCCGCGGCACTCGGCGCCATTCGCCTAACGAACGTCGAGGACGAGGTTCTTGAGCGCCATGCTCACGCCTACTTGGCTTCTCGTAAAGAACTTCTCTAAGATTTATTGACTTCCATCGTCTTTCGTATCATGTTGAGGGGCGGGTTTCCAATCGGTTGCGGATCGCATGTGATTTCGTCGTTCGGTTGAGACCCGTCCCGTCTATATAGAGACAACAAGAAAGGAATCTGCATGTCTGAGTTTGCTGCCGGTCCTGCCGGTCGTATCGAGCGTGTCCGTGCCCTGATGGTCGAGCGTGGCTACGACGCCATCGTGGTGCGCGACGAGGCCAACCTTCGTTGGCTTACGGGTGTGAAGGGCGTTTTCGACTACACCTTCGAGTTCCCGCACGCTGCGTTTATTACGGCCGACCAGTGCCTGTTCCATACCGACTCGCGCTACCTCAACAGCTTTGAGGAGAACACGCCCGCTGGCAGCCCTTGGGTCTACGACATGGATGAGGGCACCATCCCCGGTTGGGTCGCCGGCAAGATCGCGGCCAACAAATGCCGCGTCTGCGCTGTCGAGGACGATATGCAGATTAATTTCTACCAGGGTATTCAGCGCGGCCTGGAGGACCGCTCCGTCGCCTGTATGTTGCCGCTGATGCACGACGACATCCGCAAGATGCGCGCCATCAAGGACGCCGAGGAGATCGAGCTCATGCGCCATGCGCAGTCGATCACCGATGCCGCCTTCCAGCACATGCTCGGCTTTATTAAGCCCGGTATGACCGAGAAGCAGGTACGCAACGAGCTCGAGAACTTTATGTTCGCCA
>CAUDDU010000170.1 GCA_958448375.1 uncultured Collinsella sp. | reverse complement strand
GCCCCGCCTCTTACACCACATCTCTGCGCGCTACCATTTATTATCGATAGAGAGCCTATTTTATTGGACCTATGGGGAATTACATCATCTAATTTTTGAACAAATGTAGACTTCCGGCACCCATGCGTAGCAAAAATGCTGTTACTAAATTGGTGACAGTACTCATATTTGGCATTTTTTGACCACAGGGGTTGCCGGTGCCGTGGTTTCGCCCTTTCTGCTCCGAAGCGATACACTGTTGCCGTTTGATTTCTTCGCTCAAGGAGGATGCGCATGCCGTGCACAACGATTCTGGTCGGTAAGAACGCAAGCTACGACGGGTCGACGCTTGTCGCCCGCAACGAGGACTCGTCCAACGGGGTGTTTGAGCCCAAGCGCATGCGCGTGGTACATCCTGACGAGCAGCCGCGCGTCTACACGAGCGTCCTGAGTCACCTGACCGTTGAACTGCCCGATAATCCCATGCGCTATACGAGCGTCCCCGATGTTGTCCCGGGCCACGGCATCTGGGCCGAGGCCGGTTTCAACGAGCTCAATGTGGGCATGTCTGCAACCGAGACGCTCACCACCAATGAGCGCGTTCGCGGCGCCGATCCGCTCGTGGACTACGTGCCCGCCAAGGGCAACGAGGGCGAGGACGGCTATGTGCCGGCGCAGCCTGGTGGCCTGGGCGAGGAGGACATGGTGACCCTGGTCCTGCCGTATGCCAAGTCCGCCCGCGACGGCGTGCGCATCCTGGGCGACCTGCTCGAGCGCTACGGCACCTACGAGAACAACGGCATCGCCTTTAGTGATGTGGACGAGATCTGGTGGCTCGAGACCATCGGTGGTCACCACTGGATTGCCAAGCGCGTGCCTGACGACGCCTATGTGACCATGCCCAACCAGCTGGGTATCGACAGCTTTGACCTGGATGACGCCGAGGGCGCCCAGGCCGACCACATGTGCTCCGCCGACTTGCGCGCCTGGATGGCCGAGTGGCATCTGGACCTGACGCTGGGCGTCGAGGGCGACGGCCCGGCTGCGGTCTTTAACCCGCGCGAGGCCTTTGGCTCGCACAGCGACAGCGACCACGTCTACAACACGCCGCGCGCGTGGTACATGCAGCGCTGTCTCAACCCCGGCGACGTGTGGGACGGCCCCGATGCCGACTACACGCCCGAGAGCGACGACATCCCCTGGAGCCGTGTGCCCGAGCGCAAGGTGACCATCGAGGACATCAAGTACGTGCTTTCGAGCCACTACCAGGGCACGGAGTACGACTGCTACGGCAGCAAGGGCACGCCCGCTACGCGTGGCGCCTATCGCCCCATCGGCATCAATCGCAACAGCCAGCTCGCCGTGTTGCAGCTGCGTCCCTATGCGCAGCCGGCCTACCGCGCCGTGCAGTGGATGGCCTTTGGCTCCAACTCGTTTAACGCGCTGGTTCCGCTGTACGCCAACGTCGAGACCATGCCCGAGTACTATGCCGACACGCAGGCTCGCGTGACGTCCGAAAACTTCTACTGGGCCAACCGCCTGATCGGCGCCCTGGCCGACGTCCGCTTCCATGAGTGCGGCCGCGCTGTGGAGGACTATCAGGAGAAGGTCGGTGGCATGGGCCACAAGCAGATCCATGACGTCGACGCTGCCGTAGCCGCTCTGCCCGAGGCCGAGGTGCCTGCCGAGCTTGCACGCGCCAACGAGGCCTTTGCCGAGCGTGTCCGCGTGGAGACCGATGCTCTACTGAGCAAGGTGCTCTACACCACGAGCTGCGCCATGAAGAACTCTTTCGCGATGAACGACAACGTGAGGTAGGGATTTCCCGTCGATCGAATAGCGCTAAAACGCTTTGTCGCTTTCACTCAATCTTGGGTACAAGAACGCCAATGCAGTTGTTTGTGATTGGAGACAACCATGGTTATGAAACTCGATCAGCTTGTTAACGGCGCCATCAACGTTGGCTTTGGCGCTGCCGCCGTTGCTGTCGAAGGCGGCAAGAAGGTCCTCGACGACCTTAACACCAAAGGCGAGCAGGTCCGCAAGGACACCGCCACCCCCGATATCGCCCGCAGTGTGTCCGACATGTTCGAGCAGGCCGGCGGTACCATCTCCGATCTGACCGAGCGCTTGGGCATGCAGGGCGAGACCGCGGCCCAGCGCGTGCTCGACGAGCTCATCCTTGCCCGCGTCCGCGTCATGACCGCTCCCGAGCGCACTGCCTTCCTGGCCCATGTGCGCGACATCGTCGATTCGGTCGAGGACAACGTGACCTCGGTGCCCGTCGAGTCCGTTGAGCCCGACGATGCGAAGGATACCGAAGAGGCCGAGTAGCAGCGCAGATGGCAGATTCCACCACCGATTACAACAATCTAGATCCCTTGGGTGACGAGGCGGCGGTTGTCGATGAGGTCGACGCCGCCGTCTCGGGCGCTCGCAAGAAGCCGCGCGCTGTCGATATGGTGCCCGAGGAGCCCGACGCGATGGCGCCGGACGAGGAATACCAGCTCACGCCGGCGGGTCGTCGCGAACGCATTGGGCAGATTGTTCGCCTGGTCAAAAAGTACCGCGTGTGGGATAACCTCACGCCGGTTCGTTTGCGCCGCCTGCTCGAGGAACTCGGCCCCATGTTCGTCAAGATGGGGCAGATTTTGGCCAACCGGTCCGAGATTCTGCCGCAACGCTTTTGCGACGAGCTGCGTCGTCTGCGCTCCGACGTGGAGCCGGTGCCGTACGAGGTAGTGCTTCGCTGTCTGGAGGAAGAATACGGCCTGCGCCTGGGGGAGATGTTCGATGCGATCGATCCCAATCCGCTTGGTAGCGCATCGCTCGCGCAGGTGCACCGCGCTCGTCTGGTGACGGGCGAGGACGTGGCCGTCAAGGTGCAGCGCCCCGGTGCGCAGCAGGTTATGGCGCAGGACATCGATATCATCCGCTCGGTGGTGCGTATCGTTTCCAAGTTCGTCAACACCGATCAATTCGTTGACCTGCACGGCGTGGTCGAGGAGCTGTGGACCTCGTTTCGCGAGGAGACCAACTTTTTGGCCGAGGCCAAAAACCTCAACGACTTCTACGAGTTCCATAAGAGCGTTCATGGCGTGACGTGCCCTAAATCCTATCTGGACCTGTGCACCGAGCACGTGGTGGTTATGGATTACGTCGACGGCATTTCGATCGCCGATCCTGAACGCTTAGTGGCCGAGGGCTATGACTTGGAAAAGATCGGTGCCGCAATCGTCGAGGACTATTCGACGCAGGTGCTCGACGACGGCTTTTTCCATGCCGACCCGCATGCGGGAAACATCATCCTCAAAGACGGAATTGTCTACTTTATCGA
>CAUDDU010000169.1 GCA_958448375.1 uncultured Collinsella sp. | reverse complement strand
TCGCCGCGCGAAGGCGAGCCGGTAGCGCTCCGTTTGTTGGCGATGGGCTACCAAGCGTTTGTACTGAACTATTCGGTTGCTCCGGCTGTCTATCCGCTGGCATTGCAAGAACTCGCGCGGGCGGTCGATACCGTCCGAAGCCATGCGGCAGAGTACTGTGTCGATCCTGATCGGATTACGGTCATGGGTTTTTCGGCCGGTGGGCATCTAGTTGGCTTGCTCGGGGCGCTTTGGGACCAACCCTGGCTTGCAGAGTCGATTTCGGCATCGCCTGAGTCGATTCGGCCTGACACACTTTGCTTGGGCTATCCGGTCGTAAGCTCGGGGGCCTATGCTCATCGTGGTTCGTTTGAACACCTAACGGGTGCCGATGGCGCTTTAGCTCAAAAGTTGTCGATCGAGAATATGGTGGGCGATGGCTTCCCCCGTACGTTCTTGTGGCATACCGCCGAGGATGCATCGGTACCAGTTCAAAATAGCCTCCTTCTTGCGCAGGCTCTTGCCGACCACGGGATTGGCTTTAGCCTACATGTCTTTTCGCATGGAAAGCATGGGGCATCGCTCGCCACGGACCAAACGGCATTTAAGGGCTGCGCCGAGCATATTCAGCCACAGGTTCAGGGCTGGCCTGAACAGTTCGTTGCATGGGAGCGTGATGGACGATGAGCGAAAGTATCTATACGCTGCGCGTTTCGAGGGCTGCGGCAGGAGCGTATCCAACGATTTCCGATGCCTTGGCGGCAGCCGATCAGCTCTATCCGGATGCCGAGCAACCGGTGATGATTCGCGTCGATCCGGGCGAGTATTGCGAGCGGGTCGAGATTCATCGCTCGCATGTGACGATTGAGGGAGAGACGGCCGACAGCGTGCGTATCGTGGGCAGCCTGGGTGCCAAGATGCCTTCGGAGGACGGCTCGGGCGTCGACGGCACGCTCGGCACGTTTAGGACCTATACCGTTTTGGTCGATGCCGACGACGTACGGCTCGAGAACCTAACGATCGTAAATGATGCCGGCGATGGGCGCGAGGTCGGTCAGGCGATTGCCCTGTATGCCGATGGCGACCGTCTGGTTGTCGATGCCTGCTGCATTAAGGGGCACCAGGACACACTGTTTTTGGGTCCGCTGCCGCCGCATGAGGTCAAACCGGGCGGGTTCATAGGACCCAAACAGTATGCGCCGCGCCGGGTGGGGCGCCAATATTTCCGACGTTGCCGGATCGAGGGCGATGTCGACTTTATCTTTGGCGGCGCGCGTGCCTACTTTGAGGGGTGCGAGATTCGCTCGCTCAACCGCGATATGGATGTCAACGGGTATGTAACGGCAGCCTCCACGCCTAAAGGCGAGCCGTACGGATTTGTGTTTCATGGTTGTTCGTTTACAGCTCCGGATGGCGTGGCGCCGGATTCGGTCTACCTGGGCCGTCCTTGGCGCGAATGGGCGCAAACTGCGCTGATCGATTGCTGGCTGGGGCGACATATCAAGCGCGAAGGCTGGTGGGATTGGAATAAGCCGGCGGCGCACAGCTGCGCGCAGTATGCTGGCGCAATCCTGCATGGGCCGGCGGGTGATACTACCGACTGGGTGCCGTGGGCAAATAAACTCGATGTGATGGCTGCCGTCGGGTACGCTCGCGAGCAGGTGCTTGCCGGTGGGGATGGCTGGGATCCCGAGGGCGGCGACGGTGATGCGGTTGAGACGGCTGGGCTATCTGCCAATGGCCGCACCGTGCACATCGAGACGTACTGCGAAGACGAGCCTGCGCTGCGTGCCCGGCTGAAGCGCGAGGGACGTTCGGCTGCTTTTACGGGCAAGACTCCTGCAGATTTTGAGGCGTGGAAGATTGCGACCAGGACTCGTCTGTACGATGTTTTGGGCCTTTCGCTTATGGACCGCGTCCCGATTGAGATTCGTGAGCTCAGCCGCGTGCGGGTTGCCGGCGGCATCGTGCGCACCCATGCGATGCTGCAGGTGGAGCGCGACGTTTGGATGCCGTTCTACCTGCTCGAGCCGCAGTCGCCTAAGCTCGATGCGTGCGGCCGCAAGTGTTGCTATATCTGCCCGCATGGCCATCAGGGAGCGGGTGCTGCAAGCGTAGCCGGTGTTGCGGGCGTGCCGGCGGTCGATGATGCCGTGCGTAAGTTCAATTACGACTACGGTCTGCGTTTGGCGCGTATGGGTTACGTGACCGTCTGCCCCGACGCACGCGGTTGGGGATACCGTCGTGACTGGAAGGGCCAGGGCGATGACGAGAACAGCTACCTGCGCGGTACGTGTCTGAATCAAGCACGTATGGCCGAGCCGCTGGGTCTTACGGTTGCGGGCCTCAACGTCTGGGACAACATGCGCTTGATCGATTACTTGGAGGCGCGCGGCGACATTGCCATGGATGACCTGGGTTGCTTTGGTTTTTCGGGTGGCGGCTACATGACGTTGTACCTGGCCGCACTCGACCCGCGTGTGCGCAAGGCGTTTGTCTCGGGCTATCTGTACGGTGTCGACGATTCGCTGCTGCATCTCAATGGCAATTGCAGCTGCAACTACACACCCGGACTTTGGCGCTTACTCGACATGGGCGATATTGCCTCGCTCATCGCGCCGCATCCGCTGCTGGTGCAAAGCTGCGAAGAGGATCATCTGAACGGTTCGCGCGGGCTGAAAAATGTTGACGAGCAGCTCGAGATCGTGTGCGATGCCTACAAGTTGCTGAGCCGCAGAGATGGCCTGCGGCACGAGGTGTGTCCGGGTGAACACCATCTGGGCGTGGCACATCTTGCCGAGGATATCGAATGGCTCGATTCGCACGTTGCGGAATGCGCCCGTGCATAGCCCCTCGGCATGCTGCGAATAAACGGTACGTTCCTGTATGACCGCCGATGGGCGGATGAGGAGAAGATTATGGAAACGAAGAGTTTGAGTGAATCGACCATTTGCTGCTTTGGCGATTCGACCACATGGGGCGATAACGGATGCGGCGCAGGCGGCAACGACATCTCTTGGACTTCGCATCTGGGCGCGTTGCTGGGAGGCGCGGTCGTCGAGAACTTTGGCATCAAGGGTTCGCGTATCGCCATCAAGGCCGACCGTACCGATTCATTTGTCGAGCGCTTGGACGGCATCGACGATGCGGCCGATGTCTATGTTGTCTTTGGCGGCGTTAACGACTTTAGCCGCAACGTGCCGCTTGGCGAGTTGGGCAGCACCGATGCGCATGAGTTCTATGGTGCGGTCGACTATCTGATCCGAACCATCACGGCGCGCTCACCTCAGGCAAAGCTCGTGTTTATGACGCCATGCAAGACGAGTGGTAAGCACGAGAAGGATATCCCGGCAAGCGATGAGGCGAACCATTTGGGTCTGACGCA
>CAUDDU010000168.1 GCA_958448375.1 uncultured Collinsella sp. | reverse complement strand
AAAGCAGGCCTTCGAGCCTGCTTTGTTTTTACCCCACGCGGAGGGGTGGCAGAGTGGTTGAATGCGGCGGTCTCGAAAACCGTTTGGCCTGTATAAGGTCACGAGGGTTCGAATCCCTCCTCCTCCGCCATTTTGGTTGAGAAAGCTCCCAATTACGGGAGCTTTTTTGTTTTGAGCCCCTTACAAACAAATACGACGGAGGAGGAGGGATTCGAACCCGCCAGGGCGCGGAGCGTAAAGAAAACGCGCCAGTGGCGCGTTTTTAGCGCAGCGCGGTCGGCGCAAGCCGACCGGATAAATTTTGAGCGCCGCTCAAAATTTGGACATCCCTCCTATTCAGCCACGCCCCCATCGCGTTCGGCATCAACCCGGATCCCCAAACATGAAACCTATGACCGTACCCAGTCCCGACCGTTTGCCGAGCAATAGGGTCGCAATCGGCGCCGAACATGTACTATGTACGGGCATTGTCTAAACCCGTAACTCAAAGGACCCCATCTTGCCCGTCGTCGCCGCTATGACCATTACCTCACATGCCTCGGATGCCATGGTCGCTATTCCGTTTTGGCTCGAGATGTTCGCCGTTGTCGCCGCATCAATCTCGGGTGTACTGGTTGCGCGCGAGCACAAGCTCGACCTGGTGGGCGCGGTCGCGCTCGCGGTGGTCTGCGGTCTAGGCGGCGGTCTCTTGCGCGACATGACGCTGCAGGTGGGCAACGTCTACATCCTCAACCAGCCGATGGCGCTGCCGCTCTCCATCGCCACGGCGGCCATCATCTATATCTTTCCGGCAATCGTCGACAAGCCCGAAAAACTCATTCCCCTGCTCGACATCATCTCGGTCGGCATCTATGCCGCAACCGGCGCGGACAAGGCGCTGGTCTACGGATTTGCACCTGCCGTATGCATCATGATGGGCTTTTTTACCGCGGTGGGCGGCGGTATGCTGCGCGACGGCTTTATGGGCGTTGTTCCGGGCATTTTCCAACGTACTAACTTTTATGCCATCGCCGCCATCGCCGGATCGACAAGCTACGTGTGTCTCGTTATGAGCGGCATCATGAGCAATGTCGCCGCGCTGATCGTATGCGTTGTCGTGACCATGGGTCTGCGCTGGCTCTCGCTGCGCTTTGACATCAAAAGCCCCACCGAAGAAGACATCGCGCGCTTTTTGCATCGCAAAAATTAGGTAGCGCGGGCTCATCCTTCGAAATGCAACCGAGAGGTTCTTTTAGAGCGCCCGCACGTTGGGTACCCTGTTAGGTATATGCCGAACACCTAACAAAAGGATCAACCATGGCTTTCAATCAAACCGCGGCGGCACCGTCACACAAGATGCGTCGCTGCCTGCTTATGGCATTCGCGCTCATCGCGCTGGCGATCACCGTGCTTCCCACGGCGTCGTTCGCCGACACGGACACCGCAGGCAACGTACTTGCGACCGACAATGACGCCAATCCGTCCGGCGTCGAAGGTGACCTGTACTGGGTAGGTCAGGCCCTCAACTTGGACGACACATCCATCGACCGCGATATCATCGCCGCGGGCGATACTCTCTCGATCCGCGACTGCACGGTGGGCGGCGCCATTCGTCTTGCGGCGCGCACCATCGACGTTGCCAAGACCACGGTTGATGGCAGTGTGACGGTAGCCGGTCAGCATGTCGTGCTCAATTCCGACAGCACCGCCAACTGTTTCTATGCGATAGGCGAGACGGTTGCCCTGCGCGGCTCCACCAAGTCGGCAGCGCTTGCGGGCGATACGGTGACCATCGATGGCACCGTCGAGGGCGATGTCGAGGTTTGGGCCGACAAGCTCATCCTGGGCAAGAACGCCCACATCACCGGCACCGTGAACGCGCACGTCTCCGAGGACCCCGAGCGCGCCGCGGGAGCCGAGGTCGGCGCGCTCAAGATCGACCGCACCGAGAACGAGGATACTTCCACCGTTAACGATGTCATCGGCGGCATCGTCGCCGCGGCACTCTCGACCTGCTTTGTCGCTCTGCTGCTCGAGCTCGTCTTTCCGCGCGCGACCGCCGGCGCCGCCGGCATGCTCCACCAGCACCCCACGCCTCTGTGGGTGAGCGGTCTTCTGGCTACGATTGCTATCGCCCCCGCCGTCCTACTGCTGATTATCTCTATCGCTGGTCTGTCGCTTGCCGGAACCCTCTTGTGCGGCGTTATCGGCATCGCATTGGTGTCGAGTGCCTTTGCGGGGTGCGCGATCGCCCGCATGGTCGGACACAGCCAAAACCGCTACGCCATGGCAGCCATCGGCGGCGTGATCGCCGGCGCCCTCACGGGGCTTCCCCTCGTAGGCGGCTTCATCAGCGGCGTGGCCTTTGTCTTTATGCTCGGCTACATCATCCAGATCATCTGGCGCAACGCCCACCTCAAGCCGCAGCAGCCGGCTAACACGTCAGAACTCCCCACCGCTTAGCCGCCAACCACCACAAAGGGGCCAGGCACCTTTGTGGTGGTGCAAAAGGGTCAGGTTACTTTGCACTAACAAACGAAGCGGGGCACCCGATCGCATCGACCGGGTGCCCCGCTTTTCTTGGAGGGTTCTCTAGTAACTTTTTCAAAACCAATGATCATCAGGTCGGTAGACCTGCGCATCACTCATTACGGAGGCAGTACGCCAGTGAGCATGGAAGGCAATTATTTTTCACGGCGACCTCCTCCCCGCTTGATGACGAGCGCGACAACAATAGCCGCCACTCCGACGGCAGCCAAAACCGCCACCAGCACCAACGTTCTATCTCCCGTCGAGGGCATAAAGCCTCGACTTGCTTCTCTACTTGGGGTGTTGAGCACCGACAGTTCAATTAAACCCGTCCCGGCATCGGCGGCATCAACCCGCAGAGGGCTTTCGGCCGATACAGTCACCTTGGGCTTCGCGGCCGCCACCTGTTTAACGTCCAGGCCCTCGGCCGTAACCGTCACCGTACGTTTGCCCTCAAAGGCGGTGTAACCCTTGGGAGCCGCGACCTCCTCGACGGTGTAGACACCCGCGTCCACACCGCTCAATTCCACATGGCCATCCGCGCCCGTGGTGACGCACGCGTCGGCATCCGTCGACCACGAGCCGTCAGTCGTTAGAATGTGCCCGCGGTCATCGATAATGCGCAGCTTGGCGCCCGCGAGCGGCTTATCGTCCGAGCTTGAGCGCTTGATCAGACTGAGTCCCCAGGTGTAGGCGCACGCGTCATCGCTCGGCGTGCGGGTGAAGCCGGCGTCGCCGGACTGGTCGGCGAGGGGAGAGCGCGGGTAGCGCAGGTAGACCTCGTTGGGGTTGCCCTTCGCGATGCCGTGGCTGCATGCGCTGTTGAGCGGCGCGTTGTACACGGCGACCACGCGGGCGCCCGCGGTGAAGG
>CAUDDU010000167.1 GCA_958448375.1 uncultured Collinsella sp. | reverse complement strand
AGCACCATCTGGCTCACAATGCGATAGGCATCGGCACGCGGGATACCGTGCTTGACCGCTGCATCGCCCAGGGCCTCGATTGCCATGGCGACAAATGCCGGAGCGCAACCACCCACCGTGCCGCCCACAAACAGTAGGCTCGTGTCGAGCTCGACGACGGTGCCGAGCTTACCGAGCAGGTCGAGCACCACTGCGCTCTGCTCATCACTAAGCGTGGAAGCCTTCTCGCAAGCGATGACGCCCTCGCCCACCGAAACCGGTGTGTTGGGCACCGTCGAGATATGCGCGACGCCCGGCAGGACCTGCTCCCACTTGGCACTGTCCCAGGTCCAGGCAACCGACAGAACGACCTTTTTGGCAAGAGCATCCTTGAGCGGGGCGAATACCTTCTCGATCATGTACGGTTTGACCGCAGCGACCACGATATCGGATGCGGAGACAACCTCGGCGGCATCGTGGCAGGCGACCATGCCGCGCGCCTCGCAGCGCTCAACCAGTGCGTCGTAGCGACCCGCGCAGGCGCACATGTCGCTCGCAGCTACACCGGCAGCGATCCAGCCATCGGCCATAGCGCTCGCCATATTGCCAAAACCGACAAATCCAATCTTCATATCTCATAGTCCTTTCAGACACATTCCTCAAAACGAAAGGTATTGTCCCACGCCATTGTTTCGTATTGCCGACCTATTTGTGATACGGCTCGCCACGGCTGATCTTGCAGGCACGGTAAATCTGCTCTAGCAGCACCACACGCGCCAGGTTATGCGGCAAGGTAATGCGTCCAAAGCTGAGCATCTCGTCGGCGCGGGCGCGCACCTCATCACTCACGCCGTCCGAACCGCCGATTACAAAGGCAATGTCGCTGCCGCCTCGCAGCATAAGATCGTCGAGCCGCGCCGAGAGCTCCTCACTCGAACGCTCCTTGCCCTCGATAGCCAGCAGGATCACATGCGCCCGAGACGGCAATGCAGCAAGAATTGCCGCCCCCTCCTTGTCGCGCGCGGCATCCACGCCGCCCGCCTTAGCCGGGTCGATATCGGCCACCTCGCGGATATCCACCTTGGCATAGGCACCTAAGCGCTTGGTGTACTCAGCGCACGCGTCCTTCCAAAAGCGCTCCTTGAGCTTACCGACGCAAACGACGGTGTATTTCACGCGCGCCTACTCCTTCGAACCGTTTTGAACTTTGCCGGCGGTCAGCATCTGCTCGAACATCGAGGCCGACTGCGAGAAATCGCTCGGCAGTACGACCGTCGAAGTTTTACCCGTGCGAGCGAACTCCGTCATCATCTCGGACCACTGCGTAAACATGAACAGCTGGTTGGCCTCGTCGTTGCCGACGCCCGTCTCCTGGATGATCTCGAGTGAATCTTTGATGCCCAGCGCGATGGCCTTGCGCTGGTTGGCGATGCCCTCGCCCGCCTTTTCCATAGCCTCGGCCTCGGCGGTCGCCTCGGTGACGCGCTTGATACGGTCTGCCTCGGCGAGCTCCTGTGCCGCAGCGCGCTTGCGCTGGGCGGCGTTGATGTCGTTCATGGAGTTCTCGACCTCGGTCGGCAGTGCGATTTTGGTGATGAGCGTCGACACGAGGGTGAAGCCGTAGGCGGCCATCTGCTCGGAAACGGTAGCGTTGACATCCTTGGCGATGTCATCCTTCTTGGCAAAGACCTCATCGAGTGTGTAGACGGGGATCGAAGAGCGCAGGGCGTCGGTGATGAAGTCACGCATCTGGTCGACGGGCTCCTGCAGCATGTAGTAGCTCTTGTAGATACCCGAATCTGCCGGGCCGGCGCCCATGTCATAGCTCACGTGGTACTGAGCAGAGACCTCAAGGCCGATGGTCACGTTGTCCTGGGTCTTAACGTCGATGCCAAAACCGTTTTTCATGGTGCGCAGACTCACCGTGGCGGCCTTGCGGTCGATCACGGGCACCTTCATGTGGAAGCCCGCGTTGACGATGCGGTTAAACTTGCCCAGACGCTCGATGATCACGGCATGCTGTTGTTCAACGACATAGCAGGCGTTGGGAAGCAGTAACAACAAAATGATGATGGGAATCAAAAGGCTGGTAAGGGCGGCGATGATACCGGACAACAGCATGGTCTCTCCTCTGATAGGCATACGTTGGCACTAGGATACCCGCACAAGGAGATCGTACACAACAAAAAAGCTCCCATTGCTGGGAGCTCTTTCATTCAATGGTGCGGGCGAAAGGACGTCCGCGTATCCGCTTCGCGGATCCGCACCGGCTTCGGCCGCCTGCCGGCGTCCTCGCCAGCTCGCTAAAAACGCTCCGCGTTTTCTTTACGCTCGCTCCTTTACAGGTTCAAGTCCCTGTGATGGGCCCATAACAAAAAAGCTCCCATTGCTGGGAGCTCTTTCATTCAATGGTGCGGGCGAAAGGACTTGAACCTTCATGGGGTTGCCCCCATACGGACCTGAACCGTACGCGTCTGCCAATTCCGCCACGCCCGCGTGCAGGAATTAGAATAACGGAGCGCCATCGCGAACGCAAGAACTATTTTTGAAAAAGTTTGCAGGCATTTTCCCAAGCTGCTCGCGCGATTGCCTCAGCATCCTCGCCGGTACGATCGACATGGTCGTTGACCAGCGTGTTTGCCGTAATGGAGATCATTGCGGGCTCGCATTCAAGACCGCGGATGGGCTCCGGAGCCATATACGGGCAATCCGTCTCGAACAAAATTCGATCGAATGGGGTTGCCGCAAATGCCTCGCGCACATCGTCGTTGCGCTTAAAGGTGGCCGCACCGCCATAGGCGATATAGCAGCCCAAATCCACAAAGCGCTCCATCGTGGCGCGGTCCTCGCCAAAACAGTGCAGCACACAACCAGCCTGGGGCACACCCACCTCGCGCAGTACGTTGTACGCATCAACGTGCGAGGTGCGCTCCCCATCCGAGTCCTCGTGACGCAGGTGCAGCTCCACCGGCACATTGCGGCGCACGGCAAGCTCGAGCTGGCGCGCCATGCAATCAATCTGCACGTTATGGGGTGCCGGCGCGATATCGTCGTCATAGTCCATGTGATAGTCCAGGCCGATTTCGCCAATACCGGCGCATAAGGGGTCATCAAGTGCCGCAACGACCTGTGCATGAACGTCGTCGGTATAGTCCGGCGCGCCATACGGATGCACGCCGGCAAGATACTTGATCTGCGGGATATCCTGCATCGGAAGAATCTCGCGCACCAGCCAGTCGCTATAGTCCGCCACGCTGCGCTTGTCGGCAATGGGGTCGAACATCGTCACCAACAGGTCGACGCCCGCGGCTTTGGCGCGCACGAGCGTCTCGGGCACATCCTTGCCCCAAAACGAAAGCAGATGTGCATGCGTGTCGGCAAGCGGCGCCAAGGGCACGGGACAAGCAACCGTCTTCTTTTTCTTGGTAAACGTCACGCGTT
>CAUDDU010000166.1 GCA_958448375.1 uncultured Collinsella sp. | reverse complement strand
CAGCACGCAGCTCGGCGTATCGGCGAACGGATCGCGCTCGATGGGCACAAAGTGCTGTTCGAGCTGCTCGGCTAGGGCACGACGGAGCTGCGGGGCGGTCTTGAGGTTCTTCTTGGCCGCGGCATCGCGCAGGTCATCGGACACCTTGATCGCGACCTCGGCACCCATGTCACCCATGACGAGAGTGTCCTCTAGGTCCTCCCAAAAATCCTCGTCGACCTCGCCGCCAAAGTAAAAGACCTCGTTGAGGGCCTCGCGGCTGCGCTCAAGTCCGCGCGAGAGAGCGTCAAAGAATCCCATTATGCATTCACGACCTTTCCGGTTTCGCGATCGAGTTTTTGCGAGACGACGCGACTGACGCCGTCGGCTTGCATCGCGACGCCATAGAGAACGTCAGCGTCCTCCATAGTACGGCGCTGATGCGAAATGACCAAGAGCTGTGTATCGGAACGCAGTACATCGAGGGCGCCGATGAGCTTGGACAGGTTGGCGTCATCAAGCGCCGCCTCGACCTCGTCCAGCACATAGAACGGCACCGTGCGCGTGCGGTACACGGCAAAGAGCAGGGCGAGCGCCGTCAGACTCTTCTCGCCACCCGACATGAGCATCATCTTGGTAATGCGCTTGCCGCGCGGCTGCGCCACAACCTCAATGCCCGTCTCGGCAGGATGCTCGGGATCGGTCATCTCAAGATGGGCCTGGCCACCCGGGAACAGCATGGCGAAGATCTCGCGGAAGTTCGCGTCGACCTTCTCAAACGTCACCAGAAACGCCTTGCGCATCTTGCGATCAATGGCCACGGTGATCTTGGTGAGCGCCTTGCGCGCGCTCTCCAGATCGGCCAGCTGCTCCTCGATGTAGTCGGCGCGGCGCTTGAGCTGCTCGTACTCCTCCATGGCAACCTGGTTCACGGGGCCCAGATTGTTGATCTGACGCACGAGCTGGTTGAGCTCGCGCTCGGCGGCGTCGCGGTCGGTGGGAGCAGGAAGCATGAGCGCTTCCTCGAGCACCGTGGTACCGTCGGCGGTGATGGCCTTGATGGCAGCCTCGACCTGCACCTCGAGCTTGCCGCGCGCCACCTTGAACTCATTTTGAGTCGTGGCGGCAACATCGACCCTCTCTTTGGCGCGGGCGACATCGCTCTTGGCGTCCTCGATAGTCTTCTTAAGTGAAGCCGAGTCCGCCTCCTCAAGCGATGCCTGATCGCGCAGGCGCGTAGCCCAATCCGATGCACGTTCCAACAGGGCAGAATAGCGTTCGTGCATGGGGTCGACGCGCAGGCGCAGCAGCTCG
Source organism: uncultured Collinsella sp. (assembly GCA_958448375.1). Classification (GTDB taxonomy): domain Bacteria; phylum Actinomycetota; class Coriobacteriia; order Coriobacteriales; family Coriobacteriaceae; genus Collinsella. The sequence continues at coordinate 2,162 of CAUDDU010000166.1, read as the reverse complement.
AGCGAGCGCGAAGCCTGGCGTGTTCCGCGGATACGACGGTCGATGCCCTCAAGACGATGCTCAAGGTCGGGCACGCGGCCCTTCAGCGAACGCAGGCGCTCGCTCGTCTGGGCCAGGCGCACCTTGGCATCGGCGAGCTTACCGGCGGCCTCGGAATCGTCACGGCGAACGCGATCGAGCTCATCGTTGGCCTCGGCAATCTGGAGACCCAGGTCGCTTGCCTGTGCACGCGCCTCGTCACGCGAACGGGTGAGCTCGTCAACGCGCGGGCGCGCAGCGCGAACGGCCTCGGAGGCCTGCTCGCGGCGCTTGAAGATGCGCACGCGCTCGACCTCGGCATTGTTGGCGCTTTGCTCCAAGCGGCCGATCTCGGAGAGCAGCGAGCGGCGCTCGCCCTCAAGACGGGCGATCTCACCGGCGGCATCGCCCTCGGCGGCACGTGCCTCCTCGACGGCGGCGTTGGCCTCAACGACTTGGTCCGAAGCATGCTCAAAGATGGCAGCCAGATCGGGTTCCAGGCCCTCGAGCTCACGGATGCGGCGCTTGCGCTCCAAGGCACCCGAAGCCTCGCCGGCATCGAGCCCCACGCGCACCAGACCACCACAGCTCACGCGGGCGCCATCGGGAGTCACGTAGGTCACACCGTCAACGACAGGGGCAGCCAACGCGGCAGCCAAGTCATCGACCACGTAATAGCCGCCGAGAAGGGCCTCGACAACCGGGCCATAACCGGAGCGCACGGACAGACGATCGACCAGACGCGTACCGGCAGCGCCATTGGCAGCAGCACCGCCGCTCACGCCGCGCGCTACCAACAGTGCCTCGCCCGAAGCCTTCTTTTGGTCCAAAGCCGCACGACCGGCGCGCTCAAGCGTAGCGGCATCATCAAACAAAAGAGCATCGATATCGCCGGCAAGTAGTTGCTCAACCAGGCCCTCAAGCTCACGAGGGGCGTCGAGCACGTCGCCCAGACGGGCTGAGACATCATCGCCCAGTGCGCCCATCAGACGGCTCACCAGCGGCGAGCTGTCTGCCATGCGGGCATCAAGCTTCTTTTGGCTGGCAAGCTCCGAGCGCACCTCGGACAGCTTGTTGCGCGCCTCACTCTCACGATTACGCAAGTCCTTCAGGGCTGCACGGGCGACCTCGGTGGCCTCACGCGCATCGGCCTGGGCCTGGCGCGCTTCCTCAAGAGCACCCTCAAGCTCCTCGGCGCGGTCGCGACGGCTCTCGAGCGAGGCCGTGACTTCCTCAAGCTGCTCGTCGATCTGCTCCAGGCGCGAGGCGTACATGTTGTCCTCGACCTCGGCGTTGCTCAGCGAGTCCTTCACCTTGGCGAGTTCGAGCGCCGCGTTATCGGCCACACGCTGCACATCGCGTTGCCCACGCGTAAGCTGCGAAATCTGATTGTCGAGCGCCACGCGCCGCTCGTGGAGCTCAGCGGCGGCAGGTCCGGCGGCGTCAACGTCCTCCTGGGCCTGCATGTGCGCGCCGGTCACTTCCTCAAGCTGCGCACGCGCGTCCTCGAGCTCCTCTACCACGCGACGACGCTGATGCTCGGAGCTCGAGATCTGGCCGCGCATGTCGGACAGGCGCGACACCATGTTGTGGCCCTTTTCCTCGAGCAGGCGCATATCGGAGTTAATGCGACCGACCACGTCTTGCATATGGCGGCGCTGCTCGCCCAGATCGCCCACAAACAGGCCCTTTTCCTCAAGCATGACCTGGAGCTTCTCGAGCTCGCGTTCCTTTTCGCCCAAGCGGTACTGCGCAAGCTCAAGCTCGGCAGCGCCCTCCTTGGAGCGGCTCTCCAAGTCGTTCCACTGCGACTGCAGCGAACGAAGCTCGTCGACGGCCAGCATCTGTGTAAGTTCGTTCGCGCGCGAGGACAGCTCTTTGTACTTGCGCGCGCGATCGACCTGACGCTCCAGCGGCCGCAGCTGACGGGCAATTTCCTTATTGATGTCGCGGGCACGGGTCAAGTGCTCGTCCATCGATTTAATCTTTTTGAGCGCACGCTCCTTGCGGCGTTTGTGCTTGGAGATGCCGGCGGCCTCCTCGATGAGGGCACGGCGCTCCTCGGGGCGGCTCTGCAAAATGGCATCGAGCTTGCCCTGGCTGATGATGGAATGCGTATCCTTGCCCAGGCCCGAATCGTGCAG
>CAUDDU010000165.1 GCA_958448375.1 uncultured Collinsella sp. | reverse complement strand
GGTTGTTGGCGTTTCCGAGGGCTTCGAGAAGAAGCTCGAGCTCGCAGGCGTCGGTTACCGCGTGCAGCAGAAGGGCAAGAACCTCGAGTTCTCCCTGGGCTTCTCGCACCCCGTGATCGTCGAGGCTCCCGAGGGCATCACCTTCGAGGTTCCCGACAACACCCACGTGAACGTCAAGGGTATCAACAAGCAGCAGGTCGGTCAGATCGCCGCTGAGATCCGCGGCCATCGTCCTCCCGAGCCTTACAAGGGCAAGGGTATCCACTATGTTGGCGAGCACATCCGCCGCAAGCTGGGTAAGGCCGCCAAGTAGTCGTAACCGACTCACTCGCATAAGACCAGCACCCCGTTAGGTGCTGGCAAGATCAACCTTTTTAGGAGTTTACGTATGAACAAGCATAAGGCGAAGCTGGAAGGCCTCAAGCGTCGTCAGCGTCGTGTTCGCGGCAAGGTCTCGGGTACCGCCGAGCGTCCGCGTCTTCGCGTGACCCGTACTAACGCCAACATCTATGCCCAGATCATCGACGACAGCAAGGGCTCCAGCCTGACGCTCGTCTCTGCCTCGACCCTCGAGGCCGAGTTCAAGGGCACCCACACCTCGAACAAGGAGGCTGCGGAGAAGGTCGGTCAGCTCGTTGGCAAGCGTGCCATCGAGGCCGGCATCACCAAGGTCGCTTTCGATCGTGGTGGCCGTATCTACCATGGCCGCGTCAAGGCCCTCGCCGACGGTGCTCGTGCCGCCGGTCTCGAGTTCTAGGAGGTATGTAGCACATGGCTCGTAATCAGAAGCAGCAGCGCGAGGCCTCCGAGTTCGAGGAGCGCGTCGTTTACATCAACCGCGTGTCGAAGACCGTCAAGGGTGGTCGTCGCATGAGCCTCGTCGCTCTCGTCGTCGTTGGAGACGGCAAGGGCAACGTCGGCGTTGGCATGGGCAAGTCCGCTGAGGTGCCCATGGCCATCTCCAAGGCGTCTCTCGATGCCAAGAAGAACATGTTCCACGTGCCGGTGACCGAGCAGGGCACCATTCCGCACGAGGTTCTCGGTCACTTTGGTGCCGGCCGCATCATCATCAAGCCCGCTGTCGAGGGTACCGGCGTTATCGCCGGCGGCGCTGTGCGTCCCCTCTTCGAGCTTGCTGGCATCAAGAACGTCCTGTCCAAGTCCCTCGGTACCGACAACGGCCTCAACATCATCAAGGCTGCCGTCGAGGGCCTCAAGGAGCTCTCCAGCCCTGAGGACGTCGCGGCTCGCCGTGGCCTGACGGTCTCCGAGATGTTCGTCGGTAAGGAGAACTAAGCATGGCTGACACCATCAAGATCAAGCAGGTCCGCAGCACCAACGGTTGCAAGCAGGACCAGGTCCGTACTGTCCGTGCCCTCGGTCTCCACAGGATCCGCGAGGTTCGCGAGATTGCTGACAACGAGTCCGTCCGCGGCATGATCTTCAAGGTCAAGCACCTTGTCGAGATTGTAGAGGAGTAGCAAATGCAGCTTCACGATCTTACTCCCGCGCTCGGTTCCACCAAGAACCGCAAGCGCGTCGGCCGTGGCAATTCTTCGGGTCACGGCACCACTTCTGGCCGCGGCCAGAAGGGCCAGGGTTCCCGCTCTGGCGGCACCAAGGGTGCCGGCTTCGAGGGTGGCCAGACTCCGCTGGCTATGCGCCTGCCCAAGCTTCCGGGCTTCCGCAACCCCCGTCGTATCGAGTACACCGCTGTTAACGTTGAGCGTCTCGAGCGTAAGTTCGAGGACGGCGCTGTGATCGACGGTGCCGCTCTTAAGGCCGCTCGCATCACCAAGAGCGAGTTCGAGCCCGTCAAGGTGCTCGGCAATGGTGAGCTCACCAAGAAGTTCACGGTCAAGGTCGACAAGGTCAGCGCTTCTGCGCAGGCCAAGATCGAGGCCGCCGGCGGAAAGGTCGAGCTGCCGTGCTAAATGGTCTTAAGAATGCTTTCCGCATCAAAGAATTGCGCGAAAAGATTCTTTTTACCATAGCTATGCTCGTCGTGTACCGCATTGGTGCGCACGTTCCTGTGCCCGGCATTCCCTTCCAGGGGATGCTGGGCCTTTTCTCGACCGATAACAATTCGGTCGCCGCAGGTGCTATGGCCCTCCTGAATCTTTTCTCTGGCGGCGCTTTGAGCTATGTGTCGGTGTTTTCGCTGGGCATCATGCCTTACATCACCAGCTCGATCATCCTCCAGATGCTCCAGGCCGTCGTGCCTTCCCTGCATGAGCTTGCCCGCGAGGGCGAGGTCGGTCAGACCAAGATTACGCAGTATTCGCGTTACCTCACCCTGGCTCTGGCAATCCTCAACTCCGTGGGTTACCTCTTCCTCTTTAAGAGCTTCGGCATCAGCTTTAATGGCGCCGGCGCTCCCGAGATCATCTTCGACCTCATGATCGTCGGTACGCTCACTGCGGGCGCCATGCTGATCATGTGGATTGGTGAGCTCATCACCCAGCGCGGTATCGGCAATGGCATGTCGCTGATCATCTTTGCGAACATCATGGCCGGTCTGCCGCAGGCGATCTTCTCCAGCACCGAGGGCAATGCCGGTGGCATCATCACCATGGTGATCATCTGCGCCATCATCCTGCTGGTTATCCCGCTGATTGTTTTCCTTGAGCGCGGCCAGCGCCGCATCCCGGTCTCCTACGCTAAGCGTGTCGTGGGCCGTCGCATGATGGGTGGCCAGACCACCTACCTGCCCATCAAGGTCAACACCGCGGGTGTCGTGCCGATCATCTTCGCTTCGGCGCTGCTGTACTTCCCGGCTCAGATTGCCGTGTTCTTCCCCGGCATCGGCTGGATCCAGGCAGTTGCCTCTGCGCTTTCGACCGGTTGGCTCAATTGGGTGCTTAACGTTGTCCTTATCGTGTTCTTCGCGTATTTCTACACCTCCATGGTGTTCAACCCCGATGACACGGCCGACAACCTTAAGAAGCAGGGCGGCTTTATTCCGGGCGTCCGTCCGGGTAGAGCTACCGCGGCCTACATCAAGAACGCGCTCAACAAGATCACGCTTCCCAGCGCTGTCTTTTTGGCGCTCATCGCCATCGTGCCTTCGATCATCTTCTCCTTCACGGGTAACCAGCTGATCCAGGCATTTGGCGGCACGTCCATCCTCATCATGGTCGGCGTCGTGCTCGACACGGTCGATAAGCTCGAAGGCCAGATCAAGATGTATGATTACGATGGATTCTTTAAATAGGCTAGAGGAGGATTGCTCATGAACCTCGTATTGCTCGGAGCTCCGGGTGCCGGTAAGGGCACCGTCGCACAGGAGCTCGTCGCCGAGTTTGGCGTCGCTCACATTTCCACGGGCGACCTGCTGCGTGCTGCCGTCAAGGGTGGCACCGAGCTTGGTATTCAGGCTAAGAAGTACATGGACGCTGGCGAGCTCGTTCCCGACCAGCTCGTGATCGACCTTGTCAAGGAGCGCCTTGCCGCCGAT
>CAUDDU010000164.1 GCA_958448375.1 uncultured Collinsella sp. | reverse complement strand
AGGCAATCGAGCGCACGGGCAGCTACCATGGCCTGTACCATGTGCTGGGCGGCGTGATCAGTCCCATGGACAAGATTGGTCCCGAGCAGTTGCACATCCGCGAGCTGCTGGCGCGTCTGGGCCACGAGGATATCCATGAGGTCATCATCGCCACCAACCCCAACATCGAGGGCGAGACCACGGCGAGCTACCTGGCCCGCACTATCAAGCCGTTGGGCGTCGAGGTGTCGCGTCTGGCAAGCGGCCTTCCCGTGGGCGGCGACCTGGAGTATGCCGACGAGCTTACGCTTGGCCGCGCCATCGAGGCCCGTCGCGCGATTTAGGTGGCGAGCCTGCTCCTGCCGTATGTTTTCCTCGCGACGCACGGGGTAGTCATAATTTCCCTGTGCGACTGTAAGTTTGTTGTGCAACAAAGATGCTTTGTATCCGCTTATCGCATGGATGCTTCCACTCGCATCCTTAATTTGCTCATTCGTTGCGCAACCTTTTGGGTTCGCTGATACACTCAAATATGGATTCGAATGAATGCGCCGCTCCCGAGCGGCGTGTTTTTGTTGGAGGAGAACGCATGCGGCCCGGTGGCACTCAGACAAAGCGCGGCGCCGCGGTGCGCATGCGACGCCGACTGGGCTTGGCGCCGCGGGCGTACGCACTGCTATCGTGCTCGCTGGTGCTGGTCATAGCTGGCGTTTCTGCCTATGGCATGACCGTGCCGTCCATGATGCAGGCGCATGCCGCACGCGAACCGCGCGTGGGGCATGAGGTCAAAAGTGATCTGGGCACCACGACTGGATATGCTTGGGCAAGTGTGGTCGCGCATATTGTGTTTGGCACCGACGATGCGGACGGCGCCGAGGCCCCGGACAACGAAGTCACGCTTGCCAATGGCAAAACCATCGTGCTCACCAACACCAAGATCATCGATCGGTTGTCCAACAATAGCGTGGCGGCAACGGTGAATAAGGTCGAGCAGCAGAAGGAGCAGGACGCCCAGCAGTCCGGAAAGCCCGGTAGCTCGGATAATTCTGGCTCCGGCTCGGATTCATCGAGTTCGGGCGGCGGCTCTGGGTCGGGTTCCTCTACCGGAGGGTCTGGAAACGGCGGCTCGACGGGCGGCAACACTGACAACGATGCAAACTCCGGTGGCCTTTCCGCTGCTGAGGAAGAGAGCATTCACAGTTGGCTTGTGACCAAGTACAACATGCTCGACGGCTATGTTTCTCGTGCCAATGATGTGGTCTCGACCTATAACTCTACGGGAGATCCCAGACCGTGCGACAGCCTGGTCGGGGAGATGTTTGTCATTCGAGCCGAGTTCGGTCGTCAGACATTCTCGCCCCGGTCAAAGTGGTATCAGCAGTATGCCAATCTGTGGGGCTGTTATACCAACCTATGTCAATGGGTCGGCCATTACGGCGATGATGACGTCGCGCTCGGTAACTTCAACAATAACGTGGCGGCGCTTGCCCTATGATGACCGATCTTGCATCCACCACACCACAATCGCTCGGTCGCGATCCCATGGTCGGCCTGCGCCTTGCGCGTGTCGACGGGTTTGAGCCGGCCATTGCGCTCGGTCAGGACGAACTGCCTGCCTATCTGCGTCGTTTTACGATGCTGTTTGCCGACGATGCCACCATACGCCGTGGCGGTATCGGCCGCGTGACGCGTGCCGTCAACGCCCAAGGCGAGGCCGTGGCACTCAAGCAGCTCATCTTGCCGGCGCGCGATGAGTTCGACGACGATGCCGCTCACGAGGCGCTGGTCGCCAAGTTCAAGGCAGCGTTTCGCGAGGAATACGAATGCCATCGCGCCCTTTCGGGCCTCAAGGGCTTTCCCCGCCTCTATGGCTGGGGCGAGGTCGACGGTGTGCCTGCAATTGTCATGGAATGGGTCGAGGGCGAGACGCTTGCCCGCTTGCGTTCGCGACTTGCCGTGGACGATGCCGGACGCCTGTCGCCGCTTGTGGCGGCGCGTCTGGGTCGCGACCTGTTCGATCTGCTCTGCCGTATGAGCCTGGTGGGCGAGGGCTTTGTCCATCGCGATATCTCGCCCGCTAATATTATGGTGCGCACGGCGCGTCTACCGCTTGACCGGCAGCTTGCCGAGGGCACCTTTGACCTGTGCCTGATTGACTTTGGCTCATCGCTGGCGCTTGAGCCTGCGTCGGCCGTGGCCGGTACCGGCGGCAAGGCATCCTTTACCGAGCGTTATGCCACGCTGCGTCGCGCGACGGTTGCCTATGCCCCGCCCGAGATGCTCACCGACGATATTCCCGACCTGCGTGCTTTGCGTATGTCGCCGGCGATTGACGTCTATGCCGCGGCAAGCACGGTTTACGAGCTCATTGCCGGCGTCGCGCCATACGAAGCCGCGCCGAGCACTTCGGGCGCCTCGGGTTCGCGCAAAAGGACGCGCGACATCGCGAGCCCCTACCGTCTTAAGATGGACACGCGGCCCGACTATCCCATTGGTGCCCATGCGCCCGGTTGCGATTTGACTCAGCTGCTTCGTCGTGAGCCCGATGTGGCGCTCGCCGCGGTCGAGCAGGCCCAGCAGCTAGGGCTTGAGCCGGATTCCGAAGAGCTACGCGATGCGCTGGCGTTTGTCGATGCCCAGCTGTTCGACGTGGTGATGGCCTGTCTGTCCAGCCATCAAAAAAATCGTCCCGAGCCGGCGGCGGTCGAGGCGGCGCTCTCGGCGTTTTGTGACCACTATGCGCAAAATGTCGGTCGTTCGCTCCGCGGCGAGCCGCTCACGCCGTGCCCCATGGATGCGTCCGGCCGCGCGGTTCGTCGCGCGCTGATGGTCGGCGCGACGGTCGCCTGTGGCGTGGTTTGGGCTGTGGTCGTGGTTTCGGCCGCGCTGCTGGCGTCGGGCGCTCGCGTGACGGCGACTTTGGGATCGCTCGTGTGGTCTGGGTCGCTACCGGGTATTATTGCCGCACTGGCGTTGGCGCTGCCAGGCATAGCCGGCGTTGCCGCGGGGGCACTTGCGCGCGATCGGCGCTCGGGCTTCCTGCAGGGTGTGCTTGCGCTTTCTGCCTGCGAGGTTCCGGTGCTGGTTGTGGCTGCATGTAGCGTATTTTCCCAACGCGCCGTGATGGGCGGCCTTGTTGCCGCTCTGGTTGCAACCTATACGCTTACGTGGTTTTTGCTTGCGATGGGCTTTGCCTTTGAACTTCCCGTTTCGGCACCGCGACGCACAAAAGCCCAGATGGCGACTCCGCTTGCCGGTGGAGCCGCAGCTGCCCGTACTTTTGGCGGACCTGTCGAAGTATCGTCCGATTCTATTTCTACGACCAAGGAGGCCTAGGTCATGGCATCTCAAGTTGAGCTCACCCCATGCGGGGCCATGTTTGACATCTTTAAGCGCGCGGCGCATCTGAGCCATATCGAGCTGTGCGGCTTGGTGCTTTCGTCCCGTCCGCTCGCCGACGGCCGCAGCCCGCAGAGCCGAGCCGCCGATCGCTCTTGGGTTTCCCGCTTTATCGTTCGCGCGCCGGTCGGCACGCTTCAGCAGC
>CAUDDU010000163.1 GCA_958448375.1 uncultured Collinsella sp. | reverse complement strand
CCGTTTAAGCTCTTCGATGACGACGGCCGCCTGCTGGTGGTCCGTCCCGACAACACGCTGCCGATCGTTCGCCTGGTTTCGACTCGCATGCGCGCGGCCGATCTGCCGCTGCGCCTGCGCTATGAGGCGCCGGTGGTCCGCGAGTGCCAGCGCAATGCCGGTGGCTCGCGTCAGTTTACGCAGCTGGGCTTTGAGCTTATCGGTGCGGGCGATACCACGGGCGATGTCGAGATCGTCTCGCTGGTGGCGGAGGCTGTGCGCAAGCTGGCACTGCCCGATGCGCGCATTATCGCGGGTAGCGTGCGTCCGTTTAAGGAGTTGCTCGCGGCCTGTGAGGATCGCGAACTGGCTGCCGAGGCATTGCGTTGCGTGCACGCCAACGACTTCGTGGGCCTCGATGCCCGCGTGGCGGCAAGCGCCGAGCCCGAGGCCGTCAAGGCTGCCATTAGCGAGCTGCCGCGCTTGCACGGCGGCGCCGAGGTACTCGACCGCGTCGACGCGCTGCTGGAGGCCGCCGGTATCGTCGCGCCGCTGACGCGCGAGCTGCGTGCCCTGGTTGAGGGCCTGGCACCCGAGGACGCCCAGGTGCTGTCGTTCGACTTCTCTATCATGAACTCGTTTGATTACTACACGGGCCTGGTCTTTAAGGCTTATGCCGGCGGACTGCCCGATCCGGTCGGTTCGGGCGGACGCTATGACTCCATCTTTACCGGCGCATTTGGCGACGGTATCGAGGTGCCGGCGGCGGGCTTCGCCTTTTCGCTCGAGCGCCTGGAGGCCGTGCGCACCTCGGCCGAGGATGCCGCTTCCGACGGCGATCACGCCGCGGGCCGTGGCGCCGAGGGCCCGCTGCGCATCGCTGTGCCCAAGGGCTCGCTTAAGGCCGACACGCTCGACGTGCTCGAGACCGCGGGCTTGGACGTCTCTGAGCTGCGTGACCCCGGCCGTCACCTGATCGTGCGCGGCCGCGACACGCGTGCCGGCAAGGGCGCGGTCGGAGATATCGAGTTTGTCATCGTGCGTCCCAGCGATGCGCCTGCCTTTGTGGGCTGCGGTGGTGCCGATTGCGGCATCTGCGGTTGGGACTCGCTCATTGAGGCAGACCTCAACCTGCTGCAGCTGGTCGACCTGGGCTATGGTCTGTGCACCTTTATCGAGGCGGAGCCCGCGTGGCGCGCCGGCCAGGCCGAGCGCAACTATGCCCGCCGCGGTTCGCTTCGCGTGGCCACCAAGTACCCGCGCATTGCGAGTGCCTGGTATGCCGAGCGCGGCGTGAACGCCGATATCGTCTCGCTGCACGGCAACATCGAACTGGGACCCATCGTCGGCATGACCGACCGCATCGTGGACATTACCGCCACGGGCGCCACGCTGCGCGACAACGACCTGGTCATCACCGGGCGCATCATGGACTGCACGGCCCGCTTCTTTGTCAACCCGGGCGCCGTGCGTCTAGATCCGCGTGTGCGCAATCTGGCAGATCGCCTGGCCGCGGCCGTTAAGGACAAGCATTTTGAGCCCGTCGCGGGCTCGGCACAATAGCGCGAGCGCGCACGGGCGCCCCAACGTACGGGCTGCGGGCCGATTGGCGCCGCCGCCCGGCCTCTCGTTTTTCGAACACAACCTCGACCGATAGGGGATACCGATATGAAGACCATCAAGCTTGCTCCCGGTGAGCGCCTCGTTACCAACCAGCTCAACCGCAAGGGTGTGCTGCCGCAAAACATCGTCGACGCCGCCCGCGATATCGTGGCCAACGTGCGTGCCAACGGCGATGCCGCGGTGCGCGATTACTGTCAGCGTTTTGACGGTGTCGAGCTGCAGAGCTTCCGCTTGCCGCAAGAGCAGATCGATGCCGCGCTCGAAGGCCTCGACCCGGCCTTTGTCGCTGCGCTCGAGAAGGCCGCGCGTCAGATTCGCGAGTTCCACCAACGCGAGGTCGAGCAGAGCTGGTTTACCACGCGTGCGGACGGCACGATGCTCGGCGTTAAGGTGACCCCGCTCGCGGCGGCCGGCATCTACGTGCCGGGCGGTCGCGCGCAGTATCCCTCCACCGTGCTCATGAACGCCATTCCCGCCAAGGTCGCCGGCGTCAAGCGCGTGGTTATGGTGACCCCGCCGCAAAAAGACGGCCTGATCAGTCCCTACACGCTCGCCGCGGCAAAGCTCGGCGGCGTGGACGAGATCTATATGGTGGGCGGCGCTCAGGCCGTGGCCGCGCTGGCGTACGGTACCGAGACCATTCCGTGTGTCGATAAAATCACCGGACCGGGCAACGCTTTTGTCGCCGCGGCCAAGCAGATTGTCTCGGGCGATGTGGGTATCGATATGGTCGCCGGTCCCTCCGAGGTCTGCGTGCTGGCCGACGCCACGGCCAAGCCTATGGTGGTCGCGGCAGACCTGATGGCCCAGGCCGAGCACGATCCGCTGGCAGCCTGCTATCTGGTGACTTGCGACGAGCAGTTTGCGCGCGAGGTCGAGGCTGGCATCGACATCCTGGTGGCGCAGTCGCCGCGTGCCGAGATCACGCGCGCTTCGCTCGACAACGAAGGCACCATCGTGGTGGCCGCCGATATGGCTGCCGCCGTCGAGGCCGTGAACACCGTGGCGCCCGAGCACCTGGAGCTGCACTGCAAGGATGCGATGGGCCTGCTTGGCGGCATTCGCAACGCCGGCGCCATCTTTGTGGGCGCTTGGAGCTCCGAGCCGCTTGGCGATTATGTTGCTGGCCCCAACCACACGCTGCCGACCGGCGGTACGGCCATGTTCTCCAACCCGCTTTCGGTCGAAGAGTTCGTTAAGCGCTCGAGCGTCATTTGCTATACGCCCGAGGGTCTGCTCTCCGACGCTCCCGCTACGCAGCGCCTGGCCGAGGCCGAGGGCCTGTGGGCGCACGCGCTCTCTGCCGCCCTGCGTCGTCGCGTGCTGGAGCAGGGCGAGGATGCCGTGAGTGCCGAGTCGCTGGCTGCGGCCGACCTGACCAAGGTCGCCTGGCCGGGCGACGCTGTGGCGACGGTCGCCGAGGGTGTGGACCTGGCGGCTGCAGGCTCGGATGGCGCTGGCGCGACCGGCGAGGAGGCTTAACATGGCCGAACTCACGCCGCGCATGAAGGAGCTCGTCCAGCCCTACTTGGCCGGTATTGAGCCCTACGATCCCAACTTTACGCCCACGCGCATCAATCTTTCGGCCAACGAGAACACCTATCCCGTGCCGGCCGGCGTGCGCGAGGCGATTGACGCGGCGCTCGCCGCTACGCCGCTCAACCGCTATCCCGATCCCATGTCCAACGACCTGCGCGACGAGCTGGCCGCTTGGCATGGCGTGACGCGCGAGAGCATCTGCGTGGGCAATGGCGGCGACGAGCTGCTCTATAACTATCTGCTGGCGTTTGGCGGCGCGGGGCGGACCCTGCTCAACTGCCCGCCGTGCTTTAGCGAGTACGCGTTCTTTGCGTCGCTCTGTCAGACCGAGGTGCGCGACGTGTGGCGTGATCCGGCGACCTTTGAGCTCGACCAGGCAGCCGTGCTCG
>CAUDDU010000162.1 GCA_958448375.1 uncultured Collinsella sp. | reverse complement strand
GAAAACGCCTCCATCAGCAGCCCTCCTCTCGCACGACCGTTTCGGATTTGGCCTTGTCCGAGACGTTAGAAGAACCGTCTGAGCGACCGATCAGCAGGTCCACCAACTCGTCGGCCAACGACTCAACCGTATAAAGGCCGTCAAAGCGCAGCGGCACGCCCGCCTCCGTAAGCGCCAGCGCCATACGCTGGGCGGCGGGAACGCCCAAGCCGATCGACTTGAGCTCATCGGCATGCGCAAACACCTGCGCGGGGGTTCCCTCGGCAAACACCGCACCTTCGTTCATTACGACGATACGGTCGCAGCAATTGGCCAGGTCATCCATGCTGTGCGAAACCATGACAACGGTCAGGCCCTCGCGATGGAGTCGATCGATAAGCTCAAGGAAATCCCTGCGCGCAGCCGGATCGAGCCCCGCCATGGGCTCATCGAGCACCAGGACTTCAGGCTCCATGGCGAGTACGCCGGCGAATGCCACACGCCGTTGCTGACCGCCCGAAAGCTCAAAGGGACTCTTGTCGCCTATCGCGGCAAGGTCGAGGCCCACGCGTGAGAGCGATGACTCGACACGACGGTCGACTTCATCTTGCGGCAAGCCAAGGTTATGCGGACCAAACGCCACGTCCTGCGCCACGGTTTCGGCAAACAGCTGACGCTCAGGATATTGAAACACCACGCCGACCTTGGCCTTAACCGCGGCGGCGTCTTTCTTGTTTGACAGATCGAACCCCAGCGCGCGAACGGATCCCTCCTGGGGGCGAATCAAACCGTTGAGATGCTGGACCAGCGTCGACTTACCCGAACCGGTATGACCTGCCAAGCCCAGGAATTCGCCGCGACGCACCGTCAGCGATACATCGCGCAGTGCCCACGGGCTGCTGGGGTCGTTTCCCCAGAGAGCCTGTTTGCTCGATTTGCCCGCAGTGGCCGAGCGCTTATGCCAGCGGCGGCGCTCGCGCGGACTGAGCGAATAACTGTACGAAACACGGGCTAGCTCGATGACGGGCTCCGACGCGTTGTCCTCGTTGTCTACCGGAACAGTGCCGTCAGCGATTTCCAACTGGGATACGGAAGACTGCCCCGCGATGTCTGCCCCACTTCGCTCGGCATAAGCCTGCGCAATCTCGGCGACCATATCCACCTCGCGCACCTGCGCGTGAACGGGCACGCCCTTCGCACGAAGCGCCATGCCCAAACGGCACGACTCTGGCATGTCAAGGTTGAGCTGCGCAAGTTCGTCTGCCCGCGTCAGAATCTCCTCGGGCGTGCCCAACATGGCAACTCGTCCCGCCTGAAACACCGCGATGCGATCTGCCTCGGCGGCTTCTTCCATAAAGTGCGTAATCATCACGATGGTCATGCCGCGATCGTGCAACGCGCGGCAAGCCTTCATGAGACCCTTGCGTCCACGCGGATCGAGCATCGAGGAGGCCTCGTCCAATATGAGCACGCGCGGTTCCATGGCAAGCACGCCGGCAAGCGCCACGCGCTGCTTTTGGCCGCCCGAAAGCGCATGGGTCTCGTGGCGCTCAAAGCCCACCAGGCCCACGCCCTTCAGCGCCTCGCGCACGCGCTGCGCAATTTGCGCCGATGGCACGCCAAGGTTTTCGGGACCGAACGCAACGTCATCTTCGACAAGCGTTGCCACCAGCTGGTCGTCGGGATTCTGGAATACCATGCCCGCGGTCGAACGAATGTCGTAGACCAGCTCGGGGTCGGACGCATCCATGCCGTTGATGCGTACCGTGCCCGCATCGGGTTGCAACAGCGCATTCAGATGCTTGGCAAACGTCGACTTGCCCGACCCATTGCCACCGAGGATGCAGAAAAACTCACCGTCCTCGATGTTCAGATCGACACCGTCGAGTGCCGACACGGCACCGTCATAGCTAAAGGAAACGCCCCGACACTCAATCATGCGCGGCCTTTGACCTGGTCCTTTTTAGGCGTGATGAGGTTGGAGACTGCTTTATACACCGCCAGCGTCAACACCGAGTTAAGCACGGTCTTGATAAGGTTGAACGGCAGCACAGCGGGAATCATGAGCGGGGCGATCACATCGACCGAGCCATACCAGAACCAAACGCCAATAGTAAGGTTTGCGACCATAGACAGCGCCGTAGCGGCAATGACGCCGAACACCAGGCCAATCACGGCGCCCTTATAGGTGTGCATCTTCTGGTAGACGATAGCCGCGGGCAGAATATAACCCAGCGTGGCAACCAAGTTCATAAGCGCGCCGACCCAGTCGCCCGTGGTGAGCGCATGAATGACGATCGCCATGGCGGCAACAGCAGTACCGGCGCCAGGACCATACGCAAAACCGCACACCATCGCCGGCACCAGCGACGGGTCATACGTCAAAAACGGCGCCGAAGGAAGGATGGGTAGCTGCACATACATAAACAACGCGCTCAAGGCACACATCAGCGCCATAGTAACGAGCTGTTTGGTGCTCCACCTATTCGTGTTCTCAAAATGGATATGCTGCGACTGTTCAGACATAAGATCACCTGCCTCTTTCATCCGGACTCTAACCGTTGGTACTGGGATCTCACCAGTTCAGCCAGCATGCGAACCAACACACGCTCGGGTCGCGGACTCATCGGCTCGGCCGCAGACGCCTCGCCTGCGCCACGGCACCCCTTTGGCACCGCCCGATTTACCGCCAGTGGGGAATTCCACCCCGCCCTGAAACAGCAATTGCAAGTGTAGCACGAGCAATCGTTCGCGCAAGTATGCCAAGGGTAATTTGTGGCGGAGATCAGTTGCCGCAACAACCACGCTCCCCACCCATCCCAAAGTGGCGCGCCTTTCGCGGCAAAGCCGCGAAACAGCGACCGGGACACGTATCCCCATCAGCCACGATCTCCGCCCTCGCCGACCTCAAGGCCGTAAACGCAGGGAATCCGGGGGCGTGACGGGGTTTCTCTCCGGAACATTCCGCACTGATATTTTCTGTATTGAAGACGTCGATGATGCACCCGTATACCATTGACGTCGACACCATCAGATGCGGACCGCGCGGTGACCCCACATTCCGCTGGCGCCCACAGGGCTGCCCTCGTTTCCTGACATGTCCCGCGCGGGCCGCGGCGAGCCGAGACCGCCGCATGACCTAATAGGAGCATGGAGCGATACCGCGGACCCGAACAACCGCATTCTATCGCGCCCCGTCAGTGTGCCGTCTGCCCGGTCCAGGCGAGCACGGAAAGAACGGAGCGAGACATGCAAAACGAATCGACACCCGACGCCCGCGGGCCGGTCTTCTGCGGGGTCGACACCCACGCCGACTCGCACTGGCTGTACGTCCTGGACTGGAGGGGCCGCAAGGTCCTGTCCCGCCGGTTCCCCGCCGACGCGGCGGGATACGAGGCGCTCGCCGGGGCGATCGCCGCGGCCGGGGAGCCGGCCTGCGTCGCGATGGAGGGGACGTCGTCCTACGGGGCGGGCCTCACCAGGCACCTCGCGTCGCTGGGGATGCCCGTGCGCGAGGCGCTCTCCCCGGCGAGGACGCAGAGGAGGCGCCCGGGG
>CAUDDU010000161.1 GCA_958448375.1 uncultured Collinsella sp. | reverse complement strand
GCAGGCCGGATCGCTGCCTTACGGCGCACAGCGTCGTCTGGAGATCGTCCGCGCGCTTGCCACCAACCCCAAGCTGCTGCTGCTCGATGAGCCTGCCGCCGGCATGAACCCGTCCGAGACCGCGGAGCTTATGGAGAACATCGTCAAGATTCGTGACACCTTCGGCATCGCCATCATGCTTATCGAGCATGATATGTCGCTCGTTATGAACATCTGCGAGGGCATCTGCGTGCTCAACTTTGGCAAGGTCATTGCCAAGGGCACGGCCGAGGAGATCCAGAACAACGACGCCGTTATCGAGGCATATCTGGGCAAGCAGGATAAGGGGGAGAACTAAATGGCAGAGCCGATGCTTTCCGTCTACAACATCAACGTCTGGTACGGCGCCATCCACGCCATCAAGGACATCTCCTTTAACGTCAACGAGGGCGAGATCGTGGCCCTGATCGGTGCCAACGGCGCCGGCAAGTCCACGACGCTCAAGACCGTCTCGGGCCTGCTGCGTTCCAAGACCGGCTCCATCAAGTTTATGGGCGAGGACATTACCCATACGCCCGCTGATAAGCTGGTTGGTAAGGGCCTGGCTCAGGTTCCCGAGGGTCGTCGCGCCTTTTTGCAGATGACGGTCGAGGAGAACCTGGAGATGGGCGCCTATACGCAGCCCAAGTCCACGGTGGCTCCGGGCCTGGAGCGCGTCTATGAGCAGTTCCCGCGCCTGAAGGAACGTCGTCGCCAGGTCGCCGGCACCCTTTCAGGCGGCGAGCAGCAGATGCTCGTTATGGGGCGCGCCCTTATGAGTAACCCCAAACTGCTTATGCTCGACGAACCTTCCATGGGTCTGGCACCGATTCTGATCGAACAGATCTTCCAGATTGTCGAGGACCTGCACAAGGCCGGCACCACGGTGCTTCTGGTCGAGCAAAACGCACAGATGGCTCTTTCCATCGCCACACGCGGCTACGTGCTCGAGACCGGCAAGATCACCATGACCGGCACCGGCCAAGAGCTGCTGCACGACGACAACGTGCGTAAGGCCTACCTGGGCGGTTAATTTTTCCAGCAAAGGGGCGCTGACTATCTCGGTCAGCGCCCCTTTTTAAGTTGCGGTGAAATAGGGACTGAATACGGGCTCCAGAGGCCAAAAGAGTCCCTATTCCACCGCAACTTCATGGGGATGTGTGACAATGCCCGTCGGAAAACATCTGCTGTCTTTGGGGGTCTATCTATGCTGTATGAGTTTTGTGCCGAGAACTTTGAGCGGGTGCCGGCGGCTATCGATGCCGGTGCTAAGCGCATCGAGTTGTGCGACAACCTTGCCGTCGGTGGTACCACGCCCTCGGCTGGCGTTATCAGCGCTACGGTCGGCTATGCTCACGAGCATGACGCGCGAGTGATGTGCATGATTCGCCCGCGTGGCGGTGACTTTCATTACAACCAAGACGAGCTGCGCATGATGGAGATGGACCTGGGCCTTGCCGTAAGCGCCGGCGTTGACGGCTTGGTCTTTGGCTGCTGCAAGCCCTGCGCTGGCGGATGGGCGCTCGACGAGCTTACGTTGGGCGCCCTCGTGATGGCCGCGGGCTGCGCGACCGAGGAATGCAAGCGTGAGCCCATCGACATCACCTTCCACATGGCGTTTGATCAGCTCTCGCCTGAGGCTCAGCTCGACGCCGTCGACACACTCGCCGATTGCGGCGTTACGCGCATCCTGACGCACGGCGGTGCCGCCGGCACGCCGATCGAGGACAACCTGGAGCATCTGTCGCGTCTTATCGAGTGTGCGGGAGACCGCCTGACCATCCTTCCCGGCGGCGGCATTTCCACGGCCAACCGCGATACCGTGGCGGCGGCACTGGGCGTCTCCGAGCTCCATGGCACCAAGATCGTGCCGCTGGAGGTATAACCCGTGGCGCTGGTATTTGACGTTCAGCAGGCGAACGGTAAGCCCGACGACAACCGCCGCCCCGGCACCACGTGCCCCTTTTGCGATACAGAAGGGCTCACCGACATCATTCGCCGTGATGGCGATTGCATTTGGCTCGAGAATAAGTTCAAGACCCTGCGCGCCACCCGTCAAACCGTGCTGACCGAGCCGGCCGATCACGATGCCGACCTGGTGACCTATGAGCCGGACGAGCTGCATCATGTGATGCGGTTTGCCCTGGGTTGCTGGCAGCAGATGATCGATTCACAGCAGTATCGAAGCGTGCTCATGTACAAGAACAAGGGTCCGCTCTCGGGCGGTAGTCTCGTTCATCCGCACATGCAGATTGTGGGTTTGGAGCAGGAAGACGGCTACACTTCGCTGACTTCTGCCAATTTCGAGGGCATCAATGTCTGGCAACAGGGGAGGATTTCGGTCAACATCTCAACCGAACCCATCATGGGGTTCTTTGAGATCAACGTTTCAGCCCCGCAGGGAATCGCTGCCAGCGATGACACGAGAGACCAAGCCGAGGCGGATCTCTTCGCCGATGCGATCCAGGTGGCTCTGCGCTATATCCTGAACGAGCACCACGGTGGTCGCGCAGAGTCGTACAACCTGTTCTTCTATCACCTGGGCGGTCGGACCATTGCCAAGGCGCTGCCGCGTTGGGTGGTTTCGCCCTACTTTGTCGGGTATCGGCTGGCTCAGGTCAATGCTGAGACCACGCTCGATGTCGATGCAGAGCGACTCCGCGCACATCTGGAGGCGCTCACATCGTAAAGTGAGCGCCCGCACACTGCGGGCAGTCTAGCGTCCCATGGCGTTGCGGCCGGCCTCGACACGCTTGCGCTGGGCGGCGCGCTCCTCGCCGGTCAGACGCTCAAAGAGATGCCCGATAAGCGAGGCGAGCACCTGCTGAAACAACGTTCCACACATGACGGGAAACACAACTTCGCCCGGAAAGTATTGCGTGGCGATGACGGCGCCCGAAGAGATGTTACGCATGCCGCAGGTAAAGCACACGGTAGTCGTCTCGCTATATGGCAGATGGAGCGCACGGGCGACCAGAAAACCGACGACAAAGCCGCTGATGGCGAAGGTCAAAATAAAGAGGGCGACTTCCAGGCGCACCGCGTTCATGTGCAGCACGTACTCGCTCATGGCGGTGGAGTTGGAGGCGATAACGCCCATCATCATGAACTTGCAGGCGGGCGAGAGCGCGGGGGAGAGCTTCTCGTGTCCCCATCCACGCGTGAGCTCGTTGATCATGATGCCGAGCACGGCGGGGATGGCGATCATAAAGGCCATGTCCTGCATCATGCTCGGCACATCGATCGAGACGGTGGCACCCAGCAAGAGCTTAAGCGTGAGCGGAATCGTCACAGGGGAGATAACCGAGGACGTCAGGATGATGGTGAGCGCGAGCGGGCCGTTGCCGCCGAACATGCTGATCCACATAAAAGCGGTGACGGCCACGGGCACGCTGTACTCGAGCACGATGCCGCAGACAAGGTTGGGGTTGGAGCCAAAGAAGAGTGACCCTATGGCATACGCCGCGATGGGAATAAGCGCTGCCGAGACCAGCAGCGCCAGAATCAGGTGCAGCGG
>CAUDDU010000160.1 GCA_958448375.1 uncultured Collinsella sp. | reverse complement strand
ACGTTTCCTTTAAATACCGCGCGGATGCAGCCGAGGATGTGCTCGAGCATATCGACCTTCGCATCGAGAGCGGCTCGACGGTGGGCATCCTCGGCGGCACGGGCTCGGGCAAGAGCTCACTTGTGCAGCTGATTGCGCGCCTGTACGACGCTACCGAAGGCGCCGTGCTTGTGGGCGGACACGACGTGCGCGACTACGACCTCGCCGCCTTGCGCGACGCTGTGGGCATTGTGCTGCAAAAGAATGTGCTGTTTACGGGTACCGTGCGCGAGAACCTGCAGTGGGGCAATCCGCAGGCGTCGGACGATGAGCTCCTCGCGGCTTGCCGCGCGGCGTGCGTGGACGAGTTCCTTGATCGCATCGGCGGGCTGGACGGCGAGTTGGGCCAAGGCGGCGCCGGTGTCTCGGGTGGCCAGAAGCAACGCCTGTGCATCGCGCGCACGCTGCTCAAGCATCCGCGCGTGCTCATTTTTGATGACTCCACCAGCGCGGTCGATATGGCGACCGACGCTAAGATTCGCGAGCACATCGCCCGGATTTCCGATACGACCGTGCTCATCATCGCCCAGCGCATCGCGAGTGTCATGGATGCCGATCGCATTGTGGTATTGGACGACGGTCGTGTCCACGGCGTGGGCACGCACGAGGAACTGCTAGCGGGCGACAACATATACCAGGAGATTTACGCCTCGCAGATGGAGTTTGCGGGGAACGCGGACGCCGGCGATGGCAACGACGGTGGCTGCGCGAATGATCCATTTTCCTCCGTCGCATGCGGATCACCCTTGGAAGGGGGTGAGCGCCATGCCTAAGACCGCAGCCCAAGCACGCCCGGCCGACCTCAAGCGCACTGTGCGTCGCTTGCTCTCCTACATGGGGCATGCCAAGTTCTCGTTGCTCGCGGTGGGCGTGCTCGCCTCCGTCGCCGCCATCGCGAGCCTCGCCGGCACCTACATGGTGCGCCCCATCGTTAACGGTTTGGCCACGGGCGGGGATGAACTGCTCGCCAAGCAGGTCATCCTGACGGCGATCATCTACGCCGCGGGCGTGCTCTCGGCCCTGGGCTACTCACAGATCATGGTGCGCGCGGCCCAACACGTGGTGTCCGATATTCGCCGCGACCTGTTCGCGCACATCCAGACGCTGCCGCTCAGTTATTTTGACAGCACGCGCTCGGGCGACATCATGAGTTTTTTCACCAATGACGTCGACACCGTCTCCGAGGCGCTTAACAACAGCTTTGCCAACGTGATTCAGGCCACCATTCAGGTTGCGGGCACCACGGCCATGCTCATCATCCTTAACTGGCAGCTCACGATTATCACACTCGTGTGCGATGCGGCCATTGTGCTGTATGCGCGCTATTCGGGCGCGCGCTCTAAGCGCTTCTTTGCCGCCCAGCAGGCATCGCTTGGCGACCTGGACGGATATATCGAAGAGATGGTCTCGGGCCAAAAGGTCATCAAGGTCTTTAACCGTGAGGCGGCGAATGTCGCCGGCTTTGCCTGCCGCAACGACGAGCTTCGCCGCACCGGCACCGCCGCCGTGAGCTATGCCAACTCCATGGTGCCCATGACCGTCGTGATTGGCTACGTCAACTATGCCATCGTCGCCGTGGCGGGCGGCATGCTCTGCATCAAGGGGCTCGCCGATGTGGGTGCACTTGCAAGCTACCTGGTCTTTGTGCGCCAGGCCGCCATGCCCATCAACCAGTTTACGCAGCTCGGCAACTTCTTGCTCAACGCGTTGGCCGGTGCCGAGCGCCTGTTTGCGGCTATGGACCTTGAGCCCGAGGTGGACGAGGGCTGCGTGGAGCTGGTGCAGACGGGCGATGCCGCGTGGGCGTGGAAAATTCCCGAGGGCCAGGGCGTGGGCGTCTATGGGCACCTGCATGACGTGGCTGCCGTTGATGGGTCGGGCCGCGCGGTGGCTGCCGACGGTACCGAGCTCACGTGCGGCTTGGTCCCGCTTGCCGGCGACGTGCGCTTCCATGCCGTGGACTTTTCCTACGTGCCGGGCACCCGTGTGCTCACGGACCTCAACCTGTTTGCCAAGCCGGGGCAAAAGATCGCGTTTGTGGGCTCGACGGGTGCCGGAAAGACGACCATCACCAACCTCATCAACCGCTTCTACGAGGTTGATGACGGCGAGATCACGTACGACGGCATCGACGTCAAGCACATTGCCAAGGCCAGCCTGCGCGGGTCGCTCGGCATTGTGCTGCAGGACACGCACCTGTTTAGCGGCACCATTGCGCAGAACATCCGCTTTGGCAAGCTCGACGCGACCGACGAGGAGGTGCGCGCCGCTGCCGAGGCCGCCTGCGCGGATTCGTTTATCCGCCGCCTGCCTAGAGGGTACGACACACCGGTCACGGCCGATGGCGCCAACCTGTCGCAGGGCCAGCGCCAGCTGCTCGCCATCGCGCGCGTGGCCGTCGCCGATCCGCCGGTGCTCATCCTGGACGAGGCCACGAGCTCCATTGACACGCGTACCGAAAAGCTCATCGAGCGCGGTATGGACCGCATCATGCGCGGTCGCACCACGTTTATGATCGCGTACCGCCTGTCCACTGTCCGCGACGCCGACGCCATCATGGTCCTCGAACACGGCCGCATCATCGAGCGCGGCACGCACGAAGAGCTGCTCGCCCAGCGCGGCGAGTACTGGCAGCTGGCGCATGGCTTAAAAGAGCTGGATTAACCCGTTCGAGCACGATGCTTTGATCCCTCCGTGTTCCTCACCTCACCTCAAACCATCACAACATTCGACGTTTTTTGCCAAAATCGGGAAAAGCATCGAATGTTGTGATGGTTTTTTCTGCCACTCGACCGGGTGGAATCGCTTTCTTGCGCACGAAGGTGTGCGGACCCGTGGGCAGGGGAATAAGGTTGGTTATCCGACTCCATTGGAGGGCTCATGGACCTGCCGATCGTCCTGTCCCATAAGACTGCCTGGCTGTACCACAACGCGGCGCGCCCGTCCGAGCCGCTCTCGCGAGCAAGCAGCCTATACGATGAGGACTCGCCTGCTAACGAGGCGGAGCCGGCCGCGAGCCTGCCCAAATTGGGACTCGATGCCAAAGGGCTGAGGGCTTCAACGGCAGTTGGGATCGTTGCCGACTATCTGGTTTCGCTTGGTATTCCACGAGAAGAGCTCGATCATATCGACACGCTCGTCAACTTCGATTTTGAGCGCTCGACGCCGGCTGGATTTAGGTGCCACGTGTTTGGAGCGCCGATACCTCCAGACCATCTTATCGAGGTGGCAGAGGGCCTTCTGGTGGTTGATGAGGTCATGTGCTTTGTCCAAGCGGGTTCGTGGATGAGCGAGCCCGAGCAGCTGGAATATGGCTACGAAATCTGCGCCCGATACCATTTGAATCATCTGTCGACAGGCGATTATATCGAGATGGGGCAGAGGTATACCGTTGCCGACTTGATTGCTTATTGCAATGAAAATCGATCTCGTCAGGGGGCTGTGCGCGCGGCCGCCGTGCTCAAGCGCGTGCACGATGGCGCGCGGTCGCCCATGGAG
>CAUDDU010000159.1 GCA_958448375.1 uncultured Collinsella sp. | reverse complement strand
ACTGCTCACGGGAGTCCTTGTTCACGTGCGGCGAGCGGATAACCGTGTACAGGTTGCGCTCGGTGGGCAGGGGGACAGGACCGGAAACGCGAGCGCCGGTCTTCTGAGCGGTCTCGACGATGAGCTTCGCGGACTGATCGACGACCTCGTGATCATAGCCCTTGAGGCGAATGCGGATCTTCTGGGTAGCCAACTTAAACCTCCAAAGAGTGCGAGAGATGTTCTCGCGGATTACGTAACAGGGAGCTCGAACTTAGGCGTTCTTGCTCATGACCTCGTCCACGATGGACTTGGGCGCGGGCTCATAAGAGTCGAACTGCATCGTGTAGGATGCACGGCCCTGGGTCTGGGAGCGAAGGTCGGTAGCGTAACCGAACATCTCGCCCAGCGGCACCTTGGCACGGATGAGCTTGCTGTTCTTGCGATCCTCCATGCCCTCGATCTTGCCGCGGCGACCGGAGAGGTTGCCCATAACGTCGCCCATGTACTGCTCAGGGGTCTCGACCTCGACAGCCATGATCGGCTCGAGCAGCTGCGGATCGGACTTCTTGAGGGCGTCCTTGATAGCCATGGAACCGGCGATCTTGAAGGCGGCCTCGGAGGAGTCGACCTCGTGGTAAGAACCGTCGAACAGGGTGACCTTAACGTCGAGGACCGGGAAGCCGGCGATAACACCGGTGTTCAGGGCCTCCTGGATGCCCTTGTCGATGGACGGGATGTACTCCTTGGGCACGACGCCGCCGACGATAGCGTTGACGAACTCGTAGCCGAAGCCCTCCTCCATCTTCTCGAGCTTGATGACGGCGTGGCCGTACTGACCGCGACCGCCGGACTGACGGACGAACTTGCCCTCAGCCTTCTCGACGTCGTGACCAGCGGTCTCGCGGTAGGCAACCTGGGGCTTACCAACGTTAGCGTCAACCTTGAACTCGCGGAGCAGACGGTCGACGATGATCTCGAGGTGCAGCTCGCCCATGCCGGCGATGATGGTCTGGCCGGTCTCGTGGTTGGTGGACACCTGGAAGGTCGGGTCCTCTTCGGCGAGCTTGGTCAGAGCCAGGGACATCTTGTCCTGCTCGGCCTTGGTCTTGGGCTCGATGGCAACGTCGATAACGGGCTTAGCGAACTCGATCTTCTCGAGGACGATCTCCTTGCCCTCGGCGCACAGGGTGTCACCGGTGGTGGAGTTCTTGAAGCCGACGCAAGCGACGATGTCGCCAGCGGCAGCGTCGTCACGGTCGATACGCTCGGCAGCGTTCATCTCGAGGATGCGGCCGAGGCGCTCGCGCTGACCGTTGGAAGCGTTGACCACGTAGGAGCCGGACTCGGCGCGGCCGGAGTAAACGCGGACATAGGTGAGCTTACCGACGAACGGGTCGGTCATGATCTTGAAGACCAGGCCGGAGAAGGGCTCGTCGAAGGAAGGATGACGCTGAATCTCCTCGCCGGTGTCCGGATCGGTACCGGTGACGGCCTCGACGTCGAGCGGGCTGGGCAGGTAGTCGACGACAGCGTCGAGCAGCTCCTGAACGCCCTTGTTCTTGTAGGCGGAACCCACGAAGACGAGGTTGAGCTCGTTGGCCAGAACGCCCTTGCGCAGAGCAGCCTTGAGCTCCTCGACGGTGAAGTCCTCCTCCATGAGAATCTTCTCCATGAGCTCGTCGTCAAAGCTGGCAGCAGCGTCGAGGAGCTCCTCGCGCTTGGTGGCAGCGATGTCGGCAAACTCAGCCGGGATCTCGTCCATCGGCTCGGGGTAGGTCATGCCCTTCTCGTCGGCCTTGAAGTCCCATGCAGTCATGGTGACCAGGTCGATGACGCCCCAGAAGTTGTCCTCGGCGCCCATCGGGACCTGAGCGGCCACGGCGTTAGCGTCGAGACGATCCTTCATGGTCTCGATAGCGTTGAAGAAGTCAGCGCCCACGCGGTCATACTTGTTGATGAAGGCGATGCGGGGGACGTTGAAGGTAGAAGCCTGACGCCAAACGGTCTCAGACTGGGGCTGAACGCCGGCAACGGCGTCGAAGACGGCGACAGCGCCATCGAGGACGCGCAGGCAGCGCTCGACCTCGGCGGTGAAGTCAACGTGGCCCGGGGTGTCGATGATCTGGATGCGGTAGTCCTTACCGTCCTTGTTCCAGAAGCACGTGGTAGCAGCGGAGGTAATGGTTACGCCGCGCTCCTGCTCCTGAACCATCCAGTCCATGGTGGCAGCGCCCTCATGGACCTCACCGATCTTGTGGGTCTTACCGGTGTAGTAAAGAATACGCTCGGTCGTGGTGGTCTTACCGGCATCGATGTGGGCCATGATGCCGATGTTACGGGTATCGGAAAGCTTGTACTTAGGCTTAGCCATGTTAGTTCCTTACCTTAACTTACCAACGATAGTGAGAGAACGCGCGGTTGGCCTCGGCCATCTTGAAGACGTCCTCACGCTTCTTGACGGAAGCGCCCAGGCCGTTGGAAGCGTCGAGGATCTCGTTGGCGAGACGCTCGGCCATGGTCTTCTCCTTGCGAGCGCGGGAGAAGTTGACGATCCAGCGGATGCCCAGAGCGGTGGAACGACGGGAGTTGACCTCCATCGGGACCTGATAGGTAGCGCCACCGACACGCTTGGGCTTAACCTCGAGCGTGGGCTTGACGTTGTCCATAGCCTTCTTGAAGGTAGCGAGAGCGTCGCCACCCTCGGACTTCTCGGCAACGATCTCGAAAGCGGTGTAAACGATGCGCTCAGCGGTGGCCTTCTTGCCGTCAAGAAGGACCTTGTTGATGAGCTGAGTCACCAGGCGGTTGTTGTAAACGGCGTCAGGCTGAACCTCACGACGATTAGCTGCTGCACGACGCGGCATGTGAAATCTCCTTAAGTGTCTACCGTGCGGCGCTTAGGCGGCACACGGCGAAAGTATCAAAACGTTATCTGGCTTATTTGGCCTTGGGGCGCTTAGCACCGTACTTGGAACGGGCCTGCATACGGTTCTGGACCGGAGCAGCGTCGTAGGCGCCACGGATGACGTGATAACGGACACCAGGGAGGTCACGGACACGACCGCCGCGGACGAGCACGATGGAGTGCTCCTGCAGGTTGTGGCCCTCACCCGGGATGTAAGCAGTAACTTCGATGCCGTTGACAAGGCGAACACGGGCAACCTTACGAAGAGCCGAGTTCGGCTTCTTGGGGCTCGTGGTGAAGACGCGGGTGCACACGCCGCGCTTCTGGGAGTTGTGCTGCAGAGCAGCGTTCTTGGACTTCTTGGGCACGGAACGACGGCCCTGGCGAACCAGCTGGTTAATAGTAGGCAAAGCGTACTCCTTCTCGAATGATTCCAGCTTTCTGTAAAGTGCAACGGCTTGAATCGAGGGGTCAGCATCCCCCTACGAAACACGCAGTTCGATAGGATACGTGGCGTTAGCTGTGCCGTCAACAGACCACGCCGCCGGGCGTATCCAAAAATTGGTACATTTCCGCAAAGCCTACACAAAAGGAATCCCCTCCTGTGCGCTTGGGAGGATTCCCGGACCGGGCGGCCCAGGTTTTAAGTTTGTCGCGAGTTCCGCACGCA
>CAUDDU010000158.1 GCA_958448375.1 uncultured Collinsella sp. | reverse complement strand
AGCCAGCTGGCCTTCGATGGCGCCGTCTGCCACATCTTTAACCACGCTTTCGCCAAGACGCTGTTCTTCCTGATCGCCGGTTCGTTCTCCTTTACGCTCGGCACGCGTATGCTGCCCAAGCTTCGCGGCATCGTAAAGAAGTACCCGATCTCAGGCGTGGGCTTCGGTGTCGCGGCACTCGCTATTGCCGGCGTGCCGCCCATGAACACGTTCTTCTCGAAGTTCCAGATCATCGCCGGCGGCTTTTCTGTAGGTGCCGGCAACGTCGCGATCCTGGTGCTCGTGTGCATCATGGTCGCCGAGACCGTCGCTACCTTCGCCTGGTTCCTCAAGTGGATGGGCTATTGCCTGCCCGGCGAGCCGAGCGAAGAGGTCGCTGCGGGAGCCCCGCTTCCCCGTGCGATGGCGTTCGTGTTCATCGTGCTCATCATCATGGTCATCGTCAGCGGCCCGCTTTCGGCCAGCTGGATCGGTTAGGAGGTAGAACGACATGGGTTATTCGATCGTCAACATCCTTGGCGGCCTTCTGATCGTCACGTCCACCATGGTGGTCGTCTCCAAGAACATCAAACATGCCATCAACTGGTATGCGGTGCAGTCGCTGGTGCTCGTGGGGCTGCTCGCTACGCTCGGTGCCACCACCGGTGCGCAGGAGCTGCTTATGTGGGCCGGATCTGCCTTTATCACCAAGGTCGTCCTGGTCCCTTATATCCTCAACCGCGCATACAAGAAGATGGGCGAGCCGAGCGACGCATCACTCAAGGCCGGCCTTAAGCCCGCGTGGGCCATCTGCATCATCGCCGTGGAGGTCGCGATTTGCTTTGCCGTCGTGACGCAGATCAGCCTTCCCACGGCCGAGGTCGCAACGCCTGCGCTCGCTATTAGCTTCGCTCACTTCTTTGTGGGCCTCACCTGCATCATCTCGCAGCGCAACATCATGAAGCAGATCTTTGGTTACTGCCTTATGGAAAACGGCAGCCACGTGACGCTCGCGCTTTTGGCCCCCACCGCTCCCGAGATCATCGAGATCGGTATCGCCACCGACGCCATCTTTGCCGTCATCATCATGTCCATCGTCGTGCGTCGCATTTGGGACGACTCCCACTCGCTCGATGCGCGCGACCTGTCCGAGCTGAGGGGGTAGTCCATGGAAACGTTGATTCTCGCCCTGCTCGCGACTCCTTTGGTGTTCTCGCTGGTTATGGCGTTTTTGCCCAAGAACACGTCCTATAACGTGTTTGCCGGTCTCAACCTGGTCTCCGTCGCAGCCGTCCTGGTGCTGTCGATTATGACGGCCGGTGACGTCCTTATGAGCGGCGAAACCGCGAGCGCTCTTGGCCTGTGGTTCCACCTCGATTCGCTGGGCGCCATCTTTGTGCTGCTCATCGGCTTTATCGGTTTTCTTACGGGGCTGTTCTCGCTGCCCTATGTAAAGGCCGATATCGAGGAGGGCTCCATGCCCGCCGAGCGCGCCAAGCAGTATTTTGCACTGTTTAGTCTGTTCGTGTTTACCATGCTGCTCGCGTGCCTGTCCAACAACATGATCCTCACGTGGGCCGCCGTGGAAGCAACCACGCTTTCCACCGTGTTCCTGGTGGGTATCTACAAGAACAAGACGGCCCTCGAGGCTTCTTGGAAGTATGCGATGGTCTGCACCGCCGGCGTGGCCTTCGGCCTGTTCGGTACGCTGCTGATCTACGCCAACGCCGCCGACGTGATTCCCAACGCCCACGAGGCCGCATTCCTGTCGTGCGTGCTGCCGTATGCCGACCAGTTCGACCCGACGCTCATGCGCCTCGCCTTTGCGTTTATCGTGATCGGCTTTGGCACCAAGGCCGGCCTGTTCCCCATGCACACTTGGCTGCCCGATGCCCACTCCCAGGCCCCGAGCCCTGTCTCGGCCCTGCTCTCGGGCGTGCTGCTTAAGTGCGCCATGCTTGTGATCATGCGCTTCTACGGCTTTACTATCCAGGCCGTGGGCGCCGAGTATCCGCAGCTTTTGCTGTTGATCGTCGGCACGCTGTCCATTTTGGTGGCGGCACTTTCTATGTTCCGCCAGGACGACCTCAAGCGCCGCTTTGCGTATTCGTCTGTGGAGAACGTGGGCGTTATCGCCCTGTGCCTGGGTATCGGCGGCCCGCTGGGTATCGCCGCGGCCCTGCTGCACTGCGTGTTCCACGGCTTTACCAAGACGCTTGCCTTCTGCGTGTCCGGCAACATCCAGCACGCCTTTGGCACGCGTAGCCTGGCCAAGATCCAGGGCGTCGTCGAGGTTGCCCCCGCAACCGCCGCGCTCGCCATCCTGGCGCTGCTCGGTCTTGGCGCCTTCCCGCCCTTTGGCATGTTTATCTCCGAGTTCCTGACTTTTGTCGCCGGTGTTACCGCCGGTCCCATGTGGCTGGTCGTCGTGGTCGCCCTCGGTCTTACCGTGGCCATCTCCGCGCTCACCCGCATCGCACTCAAGTCGGTATTCGGTCATGCGCCCCAGGGCATGGGCAAGCATGAGGCCCCGGCGCTCATGCTTATCCCCGAAATCATCCTGGCTGTCATGATCTTGTGGTTTGGCATCGCCACCCCGCTGCCTCTCGTGCACGGTGTGGAGACCGCGACCGGCATCGTGCTCGAGCAGAGCACCGAGGAACTTCACGCGACGCCGATGTACCGCGCTGTGTTCGGTACCGAGACCGCTCAGAGCGAGGTGGAGTAACGAATGATTGAAACTGAGAACAAGGTGTATGCCCGTCGCTGCGAGAGCCATGTCGAGGCCCTGCGCCGCGCCGTTCCGGGCTGCATCGAGAAGGTCGAGTGGCAGTGCGAGGACCAGCTGACGATTACCGTCAAGCAGGACAAGCTGCCCGAGGCCGTCCACTACCTGTATTACGAGCGCTACGGCTGGATTCCCGTGATCATCGGCAACGATGAGCGCAGTCTGTGCGGTCGCTACGCCGTGTACTACGTCATCTCCATGGAGGGGGAGGACCCCGGCTGGGTGACCGTGCGTACCGAGGTCGATCCCGCCAAGATGACGTTCCCGTCCGTGACGCCGTTCGTCCCCGCCTGCGTGTGGGGCGAGCGCGAGCTTCGCGACATGTTCGGCCTGATTCCCGAGGGTCTGCCCGACCGTCGCCGCCTGGTGCTTCCCGACGATTGGCCCAGCGGCCTGTACCCGCTGCGCAAGGACTCCATGGACTACCGCTTCCGTCCCGCTCCCGCGAGCGACATGGAAAATTACGAGTTTTTGGCCGACACCAAGGGCAAGGAGACCACGCTCGTCCCCATGGGCCCGCTGCACATTACCTCCGATGAGCCCGGCCACTTCCGCCTGTTCGTCGAGGGCGAGACGATCGTCGACGCCGACTACCGTCTGTTCTACGTGCACCGCGGCATGGAGAAGGTCGCCGAGACGCGCCTGAACTATGACGCCGTGACGTTCCTCGCCGACCGCATCTGCGGCATCTGCGGCTGCGCCCACTCGGTGGCCTATGCCGAGGCCGTCGAGCGCGCCCAGGGCATTCATGTCCCGCCGCGCGCCCAGTACATCCGCGCTATCATGCTCGAGGTCGAGCGCCTGCACTCGCA
>CAUDDU010000157.1 GCA_958448375.1 uncultured Collinsella sp. | reverse complement strand
ATTTTCGATTGATCTTAACCATGCAGAAGTTATGCCTCCGCGCGGAGCGGCGCGAAGCTGGCGGTACCGCCCTCGATAACGCTCAGATAGGCACGGCCCGTACGCTTGGCGGTTGAGGACTGCAGGCGCTCGATCTCTTCCTCGAGGATCTGATTGACGCGCTCGTGACGACGGTTTTCCATAATACCGGCGGCAATAGCCTCGGCCCGCTCGATGCTCTCGCGCGAGATACGGGCAGTATCCTCGGGGAACACAGCACTGTGACGGCCGACATAGGCGGGGGCAGCAGGCTGAGGGGCAGCGACGGGAGCGGGGGCTGCAACAGGAGCGGGCTCGTCAATCTCATCCAGAATCGCGGTGGCGGCGGCCCACATGTCCTCGTGGCCCGAGTAATCGGCCATGGGGACATCAACCTCGAGCGAGGCGTCCGGAAGGTCGCCGGTGTCGATGCGATCTTGGGCATCAATCGATGCGGTGATGGCCGCAGGCTCATCGAGGTCATCGAGATCGATGTCCGCGGCACCGGAGATGATAGGCATGCTGGCAAGGTTTGCATTGTACGGCGCAGCCTCAGCCGCCTGCTGCTGGGCAGGAGCGCCCCAAAGCGAGCTCTCGGCGGCACGGCGGGCGGCAACGGCCTCCTCGTCCGCGGTCATGGCTTCATCAACGTACGAATTATCGGCAGAAGCGTTCGTGTCCGCCGAGGTAGCGCTGTAGGCGTTATTGGATGCCGCGTTGGCAACGAGTGCCACGAAAGCCGCAGTGCTGCCCGCAGGGGCGGCCTGGGAGCCCGATACGGCACGCGCCGCGGCGGCGATGTCGTCGCGATTGAAGGAGCCGGTCTGCCCGCCGTTGGTGAGCTCGTCGATGGCGACTTGATAGACGTCGCGCGAGTGTGCAGGGTCGCAGCTCACCGGCGAATCGTCGTCGAGCATACTGTCGATCATGGACCAAGCCTCGGCCTCGTCCATAGCATCTGCGGCTCGAGCGATGGTAGGGACACCATCATCGGCATGACGGCGCTGGAACGCACCAGTCAGGCCGGAAAGGAATGCCGAGGTAGACTGCTCCGCCTGAGCCTGAGAAGCAGAAGCCGCAGCGTAAGGAGTCGCATCCTGCTGCTGAGCTGGAATCGAGGCGGTCTTGAACTCGCTTTGATGCTGATTGAGATTGGCGGCACCGCCCATGGCATCGGGCTGGAACAGACGCTCTTCACGCTGCGCACGATACTCGGAGATACCCAGCGAGGCGGCATAGATACCCACGCCCGCCACCGCGCCCACGGCGAAGGGAACCGCACCCGCCACGACCGTCTCGTTCACCGACGAAAACGGCAGCGTCGCGGCATACATAACCACGGGAGCGGCAAGGCCGATCCCGCACGAAAGTCCGGCAAGGACTGCTCGTTGTGTTGCATCAGAAGAAGCCATGAGCTCTCCCCATCTTCCAGCACCCAAATCGCATCATTCAGTTGGCTGCGCGAGAGAAGATGAAGCGGGGCTATGCCCCAAAGCAACGGTATATGGTTCGTTTCATCTGCGTTTTCCGTCGCGAAGCTTAAAAGCTATTATGCGAAACCGCCCTGTCGATTGCAAGCGACGATGTCGGATTGAAACGGGAAACCTGCTGCTTGCCAGTCTTATGGTCAAAAAAGCGCGGAGCGACGATATAGAAAAGGGCCAAGGCTCAAAGCCCCGACCCTTTATTGCATTGATGACTATCGCTGCGCGTGGATGACAACCTAGAACGTCTGCTCGTAGTCGCTGTGCTTTTTGGCCGAACGCACCAGGAACTCCTGGTTGGTGTTGGTGCCCTTAAGACCCTTGATAAACGATGCGGCCGCGCGCTCGGTGTTGTTCATGCCGGCAAGAATGCGACGCAGGCCAAAGACAAACGGACGCATCTGCTCGTCAACCAACAGGTCCTCGTTACGCGTACCGGAGGCAACGGGGTCGATAGCCGGGAAGATGCGGCGGTCGGCCAGGTCGCGGTCGAGCTTAAGCTCCATGTTGCCGGTGCCCTTGAACTCCTCAAAGATGACCTCGTCCATCTTGGAACCGGTGTCGATGAGGGCAGAGGCCAGGATGGTGAGCGAGCCACCGTTCTCGATATTGCGGGCTGCGCCCAGGAAGCGCTTGGGCGGATACAGTGCCGCCGAATCGACGCCGCCCGAAAGGATGCGGCCTGAGGCGGGCGCCGCCAAGTTGTAGGCGCGGGCAAGACGCGTGATGGAGTCGAGCACCACCACAACATCGCCGCCCAGCTCCACGATGCGTTTTGCGCGCTCGATGACGAGCTCTGCCACGCGAGTGTGGTTGTCGGCGGGCATATCGAAGGTCGACGCCACAACCTCGCCCTTGATGGAACGCTGCATATCGGTGACCTCTTCGGGGCGCTCGTCGACGAGCAGGCAGATGAGGTGCACCTCGGGGTTGTTAATCGAGATAGACTGGCAGATCTTCTTGAGGATCGTGGTCTTGCCGGCCTTGGGCGGGGACACGATCAGGCCACGCTGACCCTTGCCGATCGGCGACACGATGTCGATGGCGCGACCGGTAATGGAGTCCTTGCCGTGCTCCATGCGCAGCGGCTCGTTGGGATAGACCGGGGTGAGGTCGCCGAACTTAGGACGGTTGCGAATCTGCTCAGGGTCCAGACCGTTGACGGTCGTGATTTTGGCGAGGCCGGCGCGCTTGTCGCCGCCGCGCGAAGGACGAAGCGAGCCCTCGATGACGTCGCCCGTGCGCAGACGCGCGGAGCGGATGAGGTAGGCGGGCACGAAGGCGTCGTCGTTGGACTTCATGTAGCCATGGGCATGGATGATACCGGAGCTGTCCGGACGAATCTGCAGGATGCCCTTGATGTCGCGGAAGCCCTCGGCCTTCGCGGCGGTGACGTAGATCTCCTCGACGAGCTCGGCTTTCTTCTTGCCGGTCGTCTCAATCTCGAACTCCTTGGCCTTCTCGCGCAGCTCGGCGACCTTCATGGCCGCGAGCTCCTCGCGCGAAAGCGTGGGCTCGGTGGGAGCGGCATTACGCTCCTTGTTGCGCTGCTTGCGATCGCGCTGGCGGTTGCGGCGGTCGTTGTTGCGCTCGTCCTTGCGCTCGTTGCGCTCGTCGTTGCGCTTGTGCTGGCGACGGTTGGGGCGAGCGCCGTCTTCGGCCTCGGCGGGCGCGGCGCCATCGGTTGCGGCGGCATCGGCGTTAGCCGCAGTATCATCGCTGGCCTCAGCCTTGGAATCGCCCTGCAGCTCGGCCTCGGCCTGCTGCTCGGACGCCTTGGCCTTAGCGGACTTCTTACGACCGCGCTTGGGCTTCTCGGACGCAGACTGTTCGACGTCTTGGGGCTCGGCGGCATCAGTCGATGCATCGGCGGTCGTCTCGGCGGAATCCTCGGACGCACCCTTCTTGGCAGTCTTGGCCTTGGACGTGCGCTTAGCAGCAGTACGATGGCTGCGACCAGGACGGACGTCGGCGGGCTCGACATCGGCGGGAGCGGCCTCGGAAGTCGTAGCATCCTGGACGGGTGCATCGGCAGCGGTTGCAGACTCGGCGGTCGCCGCAGCATCCCGAGCGGCTGCAGCTG
>CAUDDU010000156.1 GCA_958448375.1 uncultured Collinsella sp. | reverse complement strand
AGCATAGCATCGGCTCCAAAGCAAGGTGCGGGCTCTCGCTTTACAAGTTTCGTTTTTTCACGTCGCTCATTATGCCGTGTCATGAAAAGCCTCGGGTCGGGTACAGTTAATCTGTTAACAAGGCGTAAGGCAATACGGGTCCATCCAACCGCACTGACGTGCAACTGGATGGGCGTTGATGATGGGGGCACAACATGGATTTTACGGTCGAGAATGCAGGCACCACGATTGCCTGTCGCGAATATGCCGGCCCGGATGTGTCACCTGATGCTACTGCCTTGGTGTGCGTGCACGGCGCTTGTGTCGACGGCACATTTTTTGACGGTATCGCTTGTGAGCTCAGTCGCAACTACCGCGTAATTGCCTACGACCGCCGCGGCTGCGGTGACAGCAGCGATGCGGCAGACGACAGCTATGATCTTGCCGCTCAGGCCGCCGACCTGCAAGCCGTGATCGAACACGTTGGCGCTCCGGCAAATGTGCTTGCGCATAGCGCCGGTACGTTGGTGGCGCTGGAGCTTCTTCGCACCGAACCCCATCTCGTCGCCCGTGCGATTCTGCATGAGCCGGCTGTGTCGGCCGAAGGCGTCGGTATGGGCGCAGCTTCGGTTTTGCTCGATATGATTGCGGCTGGAAAGGTTTCAAGGGCGCTCCGGCTTTTCTTGGGAGCTCTCGGCGACTTGGACCCCGAAGCTCCCGGGACGACCGAAGCGGAAGCCAAACATGCCCTGCGCAATGGTCGTTGCTTTATGGCTAATGAATACGGAACAAATATGACATATGCTCCCGACTGGGAGCGCGTCCGCGCGTCAAAGGCGGTGTCGGCCGTGTTTTTGGGCGAGCTTTCGGTCGATACACCCCGCGAGGCTGGCACGCGAGCGGCTGCCGAATATCTCGATTGCCCCCTTGTGACGATCCCGGGCGCGCATAACGGTCTGCGCGATCGCCCCGTTACGGCGGCAAACGCCGTTCGCGATGTCTTGGAGCGTTAGCACGCTCGATGACCTGCGGGGAGAGGGGCTGTTAGCGTTTCGTCATTGTTAACGAATGCGCCCATAACCGCGCGCCCGCGGCTCCATTACCGCCGTTTGCCAGGTCATAAAAATGTAACGATAATCGCGCGTTTGCCTTCAGCTGTTAGATGCTACCCTTGTACCAATTGATATGCACCGTTGCCGTGCGTAACGATAGGAAGGGCCCCATATGCTCAATAATCACGAGGTCAATCTAACCGACGAGGAGGCTGCCGCCGAGGTCGCCCGCGTCGCGAAGACCTACCCCGTGGTGCGTTTGTTGTCGGCCGATCAGATTAAGAGCGAGCCTAACTGCTTGCTCGCCGGCGATCGCTGCCCTTGTCTGCGTCAGTCGAGTCTTGAGGCCTTGGCAGGTTCCGATGATGTATCGGAGCAGCTGCTCAATGATGGTACCGAGTACCGCGCTCGCCTGCGCCCTCTAGAGGTCGAGGGCGAGCCTCACGTCCTGCTGATGGTGCGTCCGATCGATGAGCAAGAGGCTGCAGAAGAGGACCTCGTCTACACCGACGTGCTGACGAGTGTGCGCAATCGCCGATATTACGAGGAAAAGCTCCGTAGCGCCCGCATGAATGCCGGCGTTGCGGTGATCGACCTTGATGATTTTAGGGTCTTCAACGATACGTGTGGCCGTCATGCCGGCGACCTTGCGCTCGGTGCTGTGGCGACAGCCATACGCAGCGGAATTCGTTCGACTGACGAGCTTGTACGCTATGGCTGCGACAAGTTTGTGGTCGTCATGCCCAATATTCCCTCCGATGACTTCACCCGTCGCCTGCATCAGGTGTCCGATGCCGTTCATGCCACGATTGTTCCGGGCCATGAGTACGTGAGCTTGACGGCATGTGTTGGCGGTGTTCGCATTCATGGCGAGACGGTCGATGAAGGAGTTGGCCGCGCTGTCCAGTTATTGAGCCGCGCTAAGGCAAAAGCCGGTACGGTCGTGACCGATGCCGATTCCATCGAAGCCTTCCAAAGCGAAAAGCCTTTGGTGCTTATTGTCGATGACTCCGAGATGAACCGAGCCATTCTCAACGAGATGCTCAAGGACGAGTATTGCATCCTCGAGGCCGACAACGGTCGTACGGCGCTCGACATGGTCGACCGCTATGGCGATGAGTTGTCGCTCGTGCTGCTGGATATTGTCATGCCGGGCATAAGCGGCTTTGAGGTGCTGGCCGATCTGTCGCGCCGATCGGGTATCGACAATCTGCCTTTCATCATGATTTCGAGCGAAGATTCCGATGATATGGTTCTGCGCGCGTACGAGCTGGGCGCCTCGGACTATATCAACCGCCCGTTTGACTCCCGTGTCGTGCGCCGGCGTGTAAGCAACACCATCCGCCTATACGCCAAACAGCACCGCCTGACGAGTTTGCTGTCCCAGCAGTACAACGAGCGCGTCAAGAACAGTCGCATGCTCATCGACATCATGGCCGGCGTTATGGAGCTTCGCAATGGCGAGAGCGGCAGGCACGTTACGAACATCGAGAAGCTGACCGAGCTGCTGCTTGGCTGTCTGGTCCAGCGTAGCGGCACGATCTCCCTCGACAATGAGGAACGCTCTACGATTGCCCTGGCTTCGGCGCTGCACGATATCGGCAAGATGTCGATTGACGATGCAATTCTCAACAAACCCGGGCGCCTTACGCCCGAGGAGTTCGAGATTATGAAGACGCATACCACGATGGGCGCCGACATGTTGCTTGAGCTGGGCCGCCATCACGTCGGCAATGCGCTTATGGAATATGCGTACCAGATTGCGCGTTGGCATCACGAGCGCTGGGACGGCAAGGGCTATCCCGATGGCCTTAAGGGCGACGAGATTCCCATTGCCGCGCAGGTGGTCTCGGTGGCCGACGTGTATGATGCTCTGACGAGCGTGCGTGTGTACAA
The DNA here is from genome assembly GCA_958448375.1 of uncultured Collinsella sp. GTDB lineage: Bacteria > Actinomycetota > Coriobacteriia > Coriobacteriales > Coriobacteriaceae > Collinsella. Next base: position 673 of record CAUDDU010000156.1, on the reverse strand, counting down.
GGACGCTATTCCGCACAAGGAGGCGATCCAGATGATCCTGGACGGTAAGTGCGGCACCTTTAACCCGCTGTTGCTCGACTGTCTGCTCGAGGTGCAAGACCGTATTGCCGAGACGTTGGCACGCCCCGCCGACGTTGTCGCGTTTCCCACGATTTAGTTTGACCTAAGGAGTTTTAATCCATGATTTCCATGCGTGAGGCGTATGAGAAGATCGGCGCTAATTATGATGACGCGTGCGCTCGGCTGATGGGCGAGGAGATGCTTAGCCGCTTTGCCCTCAAGTTTTTGGATGACGAGAGCATGGACAAGCTGGAGGCCGCCATGGCGGCAGGAGACGCCGAAGGTGCGTTTATGGCAGCGCACACACTCAAGGGCGTGAGCCAGAACCTGGGATTCGATAATCTGTACGAGCCGGCGGTCGTGGTGACTGAAGCACTGCGCGGCGCCGATGCCGTTGACGGCGCTCGCGAGGGAATGCATGCGTTGCAGCAGCAATATGCGGCAACGATGTCGGCTCTGCGCGAGGCGGCTGAATAAGAGCTTGCGAGCCTTGGGCTGCTTGCCGGCCACATATAGGTGAAAGGGCGCCCCGCCGGACCATGTGGCCGGCGGGGCGCTCTTATCTGTTTTGTGGTTCGCGTGCTAGCGGGCCTGCTTGACCTTGGCTGCCGCC
>CAUDDU010000155.1 GCA_958448375.1 uncultured Collinsella sp. | reverse complement strand
AACGTCGCGAAACTCGATACTGCCGTCCGCTGGCGCCGCAATCGCGAGGTCTCCCGCGGGGTTGGCGATAAAGGGCTCCTCATCGAGCACCTCGGCGATACGGCCCACACTCGTAAGAGCGCGCGTGAGCAGCAAAAACACGTTGGAAATCATCATGAGCGAATTCATGATCAGCAGCACGTAGCTCATAAAGCCCGTGAGCGAGCCCACGCCCAGCTTGCCGGCGAGAATCATGCGGCCGCCAATCCACAGGATGGAGAGCGCAGCCACGTACATCGACAGCTGAAACACCGGCAGGTTGAGCACCGCGCTGCCAAAGGTCTTTGTCGCAGTGCGCGCGAGCTCGGTATTGACGGTGTCGAACTTGGCCTCCTCGTGCTCGGTACGAACGTAGGCCTTGACGGCACGCACGGCGGTGAGGTCTTCCTGTACCACGCCGTTGAGGTGGTCCATCGAGGTCTGGAGTTGGCGGTAGAGCGGGCTCACGCGATACGTGATGACGCCCAGCACGATTGCCAGCACGGGCAAGATGATCGCAAAGACGGTGGCGAGCGGGCGCGACAGCATCAGCGCGTAGATAAGGCCGACGATAAGCGTCACCGGGCCGCGCACCATAGGGCGAAAGCCGTTGCCCACAGCATTTTGGATAACGGTGATGTCCGTGGTCATGCGGGTGACGAGCGAGCTGGCGTCGTAGTTGTCCAGGTTACCAAAAGCGAGCGTCTGAATCTTTTTGTACTCGGCCTCGCGCAGGTTAGCGCCTAGGCCCGAGGCAACGCGGGCGGACGTGCGGGCATAACCCAAGCCCAGTACCAGCGAAAGCGCAGCGCACACCAACATGTACGCGCCCTGCAGCAGCATGTAGTTGATATCACCCGCAGGCACGCCCACATCGATGATGTTGGCCATGATGACCGGGATAAACAGCTCGAGCACCGTCTCGACCGACACAAAGAACACGCCGAGGATGGCATCGCGACGGTATGCCCCTAGATAGGAAAACAGTATTTTGAGATTGCGCACGCAGGTTCAACCCCCATCAAACGTTGTTCGCAAATGCACGTATTATTGCGCGCCGAATAATGGTGTCAAGTATTCCGAAATCGTTTTCTGCAAGGTTAGCGCCGGCGGCGAGTTCTCGTGATGTGTGTCCATATTCACTCGGAATAATGGTGCGCGAGACTTTTTCGCTTCGGCGTCAACACAAACCTTGACTCTACAATCGTTGTAGGGTTTTCACTACACTGGTACGTAAACGAACCCAGCCAGAAAGCCCCGCCCATGGAACACGACCTCACACGCGGCAATGTCCTTAAGACCATCGCGGTCTTTGCCCTGCCCTATATGCTCTCGTACTTTTTGCAGATGCTCTACGGCATGGCCGACCTGTACATGATGGGGCAGTTTAGCGGCGCCGCCGGCATCACCGCCGTGGCAAATGGTGCTCAGACGCTCTATATGATCACCGTGGCACTCGTGGGCCTGGCCATGGGAACGACGGTGGTCGTCGGCCACGCCGTGGGCTCGCGTCGCTTCGATCGCGCCGAGACCGCCATCGGCAACACCATCACGCTCTTTATGGGCGTCTCGGTAGTACTGGCCGCCGTCCTGCTCGCACTGTGCCCGCAGATCGTGGCACTCATTGGCCCGCCGGCCGAGGCAGTCGAAGGCACCGCCGCCTACCTGCGTATCTGCTTTATGGGCATCCCCTTTATCGCCGCGTACAACATTCTTTCGGCCATCTTTCGCGGGCTGGGAGATTCGCGCTCGCCCATGTACGTGATCGGCGTGGCATGCATCATCAACATCGCGCTCGACTTTCTGTTTATCGGCCACATGGGGCTCGGCCCCGTGGGTGCGGCGCTAGGCACGGTGACCGCCCAGACGGCCAGCGTTGCCCTCGCGCTCGTGTGGCTCAAGAGCCGCCGCACAAACATCCACGTTAAGCGTAGCGACCTGCGCCCCCAGCCCGAGGTGCTCGGCAGCATCCTTAAAATCGGCGTGCCTGTGGCCGTGCAGGACGGCTGCATCCAGGTGGCGTTTATGTTTATCACCGTCATCGCCAACCATCGAGGGCTCGTCGACGCCGCCGCCGTGGGCCTGGTCGAGAAGATGATCAGCTTTTTGTTCATTGTGCCGAGCTCCATGGGCGCCACCGTCAGCGCGCTCACGGCGCAAAATGCCGGCGCGGGCAAGGGCGATCGCGCACGTCAGGTACTCAAGGACGCCATGACCATCTCGGTGGTGTACGGCTGCCTGATCACGGTGCTGATGTGGCTGGTGGCGCCGGCGTTTATTGGCTTTTTTGCCAAGGACGCTGCAGTAGTCGCCGCCGGTACCGGCTATATGCGCAGCTACATTTTCGACGCGATTTTTGCCGGCATCCACATTTGCTTTAGCGGCTTTTTCGCTGCATACGGCAAGAGCTACATCGGCTTTGCGCACAACGTGCTGGCCGTGGCGCTCATTCGCGTGCCGGGCGCGTGGCTGCTGTCGAACGCCTATTCCGACACGCTGTTTCCCATGGGCATCGCCTCGCCGTGCGGATCGATTTTGTCGGCGGTCATCTGTGTTGTCGCGTTTACCGTGCTCAACCGGCGCGGGGCTTTTGACAAGTTGGTAGCGTAGCGGGGCAACGCGAAATCGCCCTTATCGACGACATCATCAGCGACGACCCCACAACCTACGTGACGCAGATCACGGTGCCGGTTGCCCCGTCCAAATAAGAACTGCCCAGAAAACGTTCGGCTGAAGGCAGAATCTTGACGTTATAGGCCATATTTTGCCTCAAGGTCATCGAGAGCCTCAAAGGCATCACGCGCCGTGCCAGCAGCACGCTCCCGCTCGGCCACAGCTATACGAGCCATCAGACGAGCCTTAGCCTGTTCCTGAACCATGAGGTCGTAGTCCTCGGATCGAAGTACAACAAATTTGCTATAGCCGTTTTTTGTAACAGTCACTGGACCAGGAGTAGTTTCAACGAGCTCCGAGAATTTCGCGGTGTCCCGCATATCTTTAATTGGAACGCAAACGGGCATGTTCAACTCCAATCATAATTATGTACATAATTATGAAGTGTAGCTCAACTAACGAGCGTCGGCTACAGAAGATCTACCACACTGGAGACAGTCCTCGATATGGCGGTTTTACTCCTCCGGAATCGGAAACGCACGGATGAACTCTGCAGGCGAGAAGGTCTTGATGGTCGAGCGCACAAAAGCGGCGCGGTCACGCGTGATAATAAAGTCCACGCCGGCACGCTCGGCCATCGCACGGATACAGCCGTCCTCAAAGTCCGGCTCATCGGAATAGGCGGAGGCAAAACAAGCCTCTTGGTCGAGAGACTCTACCGAGTAGCTCTTAAGGCAGTCGCGCACTACCTCGCGCCCGCGCGCCTCGCCGGCCTGTTTGGTGAGAATGTAATACGCGTCCTTGAGAGAGCAGGCCGAAACAACGCCTTCGATAAGCCCCACGTCGACGAGCCCCTTGATCGTTTGCGCCGCTGCGTGCTCCGGCCGGCCCGGAAGCACGCAATCGAGCAGAAAATTGGTATCGAGAAATGCTCTCATAGGTAGCGCTCCCTCGCGACGCGCTTTTCATCTTCAACCGTCAT
>CAUDDU010000154.1 GCA_958448375.1 uncultured Collinsella sp. | reverse complement strand
TGCCCGATCCGGATGGCCAGGAGTGGGACCGCCACCTTAAGTTGAGCCAGGAGAAGGAGGTTCTGGGCATCTATGTCTCGGACCACCCGCTGCGCCCGTTTGAGTATGCGCTGGCCAAGGCACGCGACTTCTCGTTCTCGCAGATCGACACTGGCTACGAAGTTCAGAATCCTACGGGCGGTACCATCAACCAGGAGATTCCCGAGGGCAAGGCGCTGTGGTGGGCCGGCATGGTCTCGAGCGTGTCCAAGCGCGTGACCAAAAACGGCGACCCCATGGGCATCGTGCAGCTCGAAGACATGGAAGGCGAGGCCACGGTCGTGGTGTTCCCCAAGACCTACAAGGAGGCCGAGGGGTATCTGTATGGCGAGGTCGATCCCGAGACCGGCGCGCAGCTGTCCGACGCGTTTGTGCGCATTAAGGGCAAGCTCGAGCGCTCGGACCGCGGCGACCAGATCATTGCGCAGGAGATTGTGCCGCTGGAGCTTAGCGAGGAGAAAAACAAGCCCAAGGTCTTTGAGGTCATGGTGCCCAACAGCCGATTTAGCCAGGGCAATATGGCGCGCCTGGCCACGGTGCTCACCACCAACCCGGGCGGCGACCGCGTGGAGATCTTTATTGAGCAAGTCGACGGGCGCGTGCTGCGTGCCGAGGTGCCGGCCAAGGTCAATGCACGCTCGATTCCGCTGCTGGCAGAGGCAAAGGCCATCGTCGGCAACCAAGGCCGCGTGACGGTTATCTAAGCTACCCCGGGTGAGATTGGAGGAAGTGATGGCGCAGGGGACGTTTGTGCAGGCGCTCCGGAAAGAGGCGGCGCTGAGTGGCACCTTTATGAAGGGGCGTTCGCTCATGCTCAACGGCGCCGTGCTGTCGATCGAGGACAGCGGCTCGCGCTTCTCCAAAAACGTGACGGTTGAGGGCTCGGTGCGCGGTTCGCGTGGCGACCTGTACAAGACGCGCGTGGCGCTCGACATGGACGAGCACGAGGTGATCGACTACGACTGCGATTGCCCCGCTGCCTATCGCTACCCCGGCATGTGCAAGCACGCTATTGCCACGGCTCTGGCGTATTTGGATGCCAGCGGCGCCGAGCCCGTCGAAGGTTTGCGCACGCCGGTCCGCACGTTTGCGGCGCAGCCGAAACAGCCCGCGCGCAACGCGCCCAAAGCGCCGGCCGTCAATCCCAACTTTCCCTTTCCGGCGCCCGTCCCCACGAGTCCCAGCCTCATGGCGGCGCTCTCCGATCTTTCGGACGCGCGCATGGATGAGCTGGCGAGCATGCGCCGCAAGCTCGCCGGCAGTGTGGATCCCGATGCCCCCAAGGCGGTGTTGGAGCCCTCGCTGGTGCCGTATTACAATCCACTGTTTGCCGAGCGCTTTAGCTGGGCGCTCGAGCTTCGCATTCGCTGTGGATCGGTCTCCTACGTGGTCAAGGACATCGACGGCATGGCCGATGCCTACGTGCGCGGCGGCACCTTCTCGTACGGCAAGAAGCTCACGTTTGTCCATACGCCCGAAGCCTTCGAAGACGTGTCGACAAAGCTGCTCAACCTTGTCGTGACGACAGTTGCCTATCTCGATGACATCACAAGCTCGCGTTCGGCGTCGTACGACTTTGCCCGCAGCGGTTTTGTCGCCGAGCGTCAGTTGCCGCTGTCCGAGCATAGCATCGTATATGTGCTGGACCTGTTGCGCGGCCAGACCATCTCTTTTGAGCCCGCCTGGTCGCGGGGGACGACGACGCATCGCACCTATGACGTGGCGGTTGAGATGCCTCCGGAAGGGGAGGACGAGGCGCTGTCTGAGCGCCCACCGCTCCTTGCCGCCAAAATCGCGCCGGCGGCTGGTGGCAGCTACGATCTACGCCTGCCGGCCGATGCATACTGCTTTGCTTCGGGCGACGTTGCCTATCTGGTCGACACCCGCCGTGCGCGCCGCGCCGATGTAGCGTTTGCCCAGCATGCGGCGCCGTTCCTATCGCGCTTACTGCCCTGTCGCACGCCGATCCATATCGCTGTCGACCAGGTGGGGGAGTTCTGTCGTATGGCGCTGCCCATTTTGCGCGACTATACCGACCTTACCGCGCCCGCCGCGCTCGATACCGTGGCGCCCGAGCCGAGCTTTGCTATGGCGATCGGCGTCGACGATGGGCTTGTGACCTGCAAAATTACGGTTGCCTACGGCGACTGGTCGGCAGATCTCTTTAGCCTGGGCGCTCCGGGCAGCCCCTTCGAAGAGCAACGCCCCGGCGTGCCGCCCCGCGACGAGGTGGCAGAGTTTCGTGTTATGGACACGGCGGCCCTGTACTTCGATTTCTACGAGGGCGGTCTGGCGTTTGAGGAGCGCGATGACGAGAGCTTGTTCTGCCTGCTGACCGAGGGCCTGTCCGCCCTGTCCGAGCTGGGTGAGGTCATGCTCAGCGACCGTCTGCGCCAGATTTCGGTGCGACCCGCGCCCAAGCTCTCGGTTCGTGCGACCGTCAAGAGCAATCTGCTCGACGTCGAACTGGGCGCGAGCGGCCTTTCGGCGTCAGACCTTGCCATCTACCTCGACTCCTACAAGCGTCACCAGACGTTTGCGCGCCTTACGTCCGGCGACATCATTCGTTTGGACGAGGGTGCCCGAGCCGCGTTTGGCCTTGCCGAGGATCTGGGGGTCGATGCTGTTGACCTGCTCGACGGCGTGTCGCTTCCCGCGTCGAGCACCCTGTTCGTCGATAGCATGCTCGCGCGCACGCCCGCGCTCGAGGCCGATCGCGACGCTGCGTTCCGCCGCACCGTCGAGCGCTTGGATACGCTCGGCAAGATGGACTTTACGGTGCCGGCATCGCTCAAGGCAACGATGCGCGGCTACCAGGTCGACGGATACCAGTGGCTCGGCTCGCTCGAACACCTGGGCCTTGGCGGCATCTTGGCCGACGACATGGGCCTGGGCAAAACGCTGCAGATGATCGCGCATATCCTGGCGCGCGTGGAAGCGGGGGACATTAAGCCCACGCTTGTGGTGTGCCCTGCGTCGCTCGTGTACAACTGGACTGCCGAGCTGGAGCGCTTCGCCCCGTCGCTCGATGTGTGCGCCATCGTGGGCGCCAAGGCCCAGCGTCGCGTGCAAATCGCCGGCGTGGCCGAGCATAACGTGGTCGTGACGTCGTATGACCTTATGCGGCGCGATATCGACGAGTACGTCGAGCAGGACTTTGCCCGCGTGGTACTCGATGAGGCCCAGTACATTAAAAACCCGCTCACCCAGGTGGCGCGTGCCACCAAGCGCCTGCCGGCCGGCGTGCGCTTTGCCCTGACGGGCACGCCCATCGAAAACCGCCTATCCGAGCTCTGGAGCATCTTCGACTTTTTGATGCCGGGCCTACTTGGCACGCGCGAGTCGTTTGCCAAGCGCTTCGAAAGCCCGGTCGAGCATGCCGAGGGCGACAGTGCCGCCCGCCTGCAAGCGCTCGTGTCGCCGTTTGTGCTGCGCCGTGTCAAGGAAGACGTGGTGGCTGACCTGCCCGAGAAGATCGAGGATACGGTCATGGCGCAGCTTACCGGCGAGCAGCGCAAGCTCTACCTGGCCAACCAGGACCGCATCGCCCAACAGGTGCAGCACCGCGAGTCATCCGAGTTTAAGAAAGACAAGCTCAAGGTGCTCG
>CAUDDU010000153.1 GCA_958448375.1 uncultured Collinsella sp. | reverse complement strand
CGCCCTCGCGTTCGGCGATAAAGTCCTCGGCCTGGGCGATGCGCGCGGCCTGGCGCATGTCGTCATCGCTTACCATGTCGCCGGCAAACTTGAGGTTGCTCTCGACAGTGCCCGAGAACAGACGCCCCTGCTGCGGGATGTAACCAATGCGACGGCGCAGCTCGGAAAGGGTCATGTCGCGCACGTCAATGCCGTCGAGCGAAATGCTGCCGCCCGTGACGTCGTACAGGCGCGGAATCAACTGCACGAGCGTGGACTTGCCCGAGCCCGTGGAGCCAATGATGCCGAGCATCTGACCGGCATGCGTGGTGAAGTTCACGCCGCTGATGACATCGGCGCGGGCATCGGGATACTGGAAGCTCACGTCGCGGAAGGTGAGCTCACCGCGCGGCGCGCTGGCCACGGGCAGTTTGGGCGAGACAGGGTCGTTGATGCTCGTGGGGCAAGTGATGACCTCTTCCACACGCTCGGCTGCGACCTCGGCGCGGGGCAGGATAACCGAAACCATGGTGAGGATCATAAACGCCATGACGATCTGCATGGTATAGGAGATAAACGCCATCATGTTGCCGACCTGCATCACGCCGTCGGACACGCCCTGCGCGCCAAACCAGACGATAAGCACGGTGATGCAGTTCATGACAAGCATCATGAGCGGCATCATAAAGCTCATGGCGCGGTTGGTGTAGAGCTGCGTGGTCATCAGGTCGAGCGAAGCCTTGTCAAAACGCTCGAGCTCATGTTCCTCGCGGTTGAACGAGCGGATGGGCATAAGGCCGTCGAGCAGCTCGCGGGCGGTAAGGTTCACGCGGTCCACAAAGCTCTGCAGCTTTTTGAACTTGGGCATGGTGAGGCCCATGAGCACGCCGACAACGGCCGAAACCGCGATGATGGCCACGGCGATGGTCCACTCCAGACCGGTGTGGTTGGCCAGGACGCGCATGACGGCGACGATGCCCATGACGGGGGCCATCAGGCACATGCGGATAAACAGGGTTGCGGCCATCTGGATCTGCTGAATATCGTTGGTGCAGCGGGTGATGAGCGAGGCCTGGCTAAACTTGCCCACCTCGGCCGGCGAGAAGTGCATAACCTTGTTGAAGGTCTCGCGGCGCAGGTCGCGGGCGATGGAGCAGGCGGTGCGCGACGCCACGGCACCGGTCAGAATGGTGGCGACGAGCGACACCAGGCACAGCCCAAACATCGTGGTCGCCATGTGGCTCAGGTAGGCGTTCTGCACGTCGGCGGGGTCGATGCCCTGCGCCTTGTACTCGTCTTGCACATAGCTCACGGCGCGTTGGGTCACGATGGAGCCCGACATGGAGCCCATTTTGTCCGCCATATCGTTGGCGCCCTCGACGAGCTTGCCCTGGTCGATTAGGCCGCCTTCAACGCCTAGACGCAGGCTCTTCATGGTGATCTTGCCACCGTCGGCATCAATCTGTTTTTGCATGTTCTGCGCCGCAGCGGCCTTCTGCTGCATCTCGGCGAGTTGCTCGGGCGTCATCGCCGCCATCTGCTCGGGCGTGGGCATGGCCTGAGCGGCGCCGCCATCGCTTGCCTCGGTAGATGCGCCGGTCATGTCGCCCATGGAGTTGGCATCGATGCCCTGGTTGAACGAAAGGACGACAGTCTCGGGGAGGCTCATGATGTCGGCAATCTTGCCGCCGTCGGCGCGCTCCTCCTCGGTGCCCTTGTACGTTCGAATGCCGTTATTGTCCGCCTTGCCAAACACGGCCTCCACAGCTTTGGCGTCCTTGGTGCTCATAAAGAGTTCGAGGTCGTCGAGCGATTTGGCGCGAATGGTGTCGGGCACGGGCGAGGCGATGCCGCCTTGCTGCACGCCCACGTCGACGATGTCGCTCATATAGGTAGGCAGTGCCAGATCGGCGTTGCAGCTGATTACGATAAGTACGATAGCTGCAAACAGTGCCGGGACATGTTTTTTAAAGAGCTTGAGAATCCTCACTCGGCATCTCTCCTTTCTTGATTGCGGTCGATAATTTCGTTGGCACGTCTAAGAAGGCGCACCATCTCTTGGGTATCTGTTTCGCCAAGCTGCTCGAGGAAGGCCGCGGTGCGGTCCTCGAATTCCCGACGTTTGATTTCGAGATCCTGGAATCCTTTGTCGGTCACCGTGACGTGTACGCGACGACGGTCGGTCTTTGAGTGCTCGCGCTCGATCCAGCCCTTGGCCTCGAGGGCGCGCAGGATATTGGCGATGCGGGCGCTCGAGACCCAGGCACGATCGGCGAGTTCGCTCGGCGTGAGCGAGCCGCCGGCGCGCATGAGGGCGCGCATGACGGCCATCTCGCCGCCGAGGGCTTTGTCCGCAAAGCGCGAAATGCGCTGATGCATGCTGCCGAACTCGGTAAGGAGCTGACGCCCAAGCTCACGGAAATCGGTATCTTCCACCGAAAACCCCTAACACTAGAAACTATTTTCGGTGGAAGATGATACCCCAATACGCGGGCCTCATACAGTGGGCAATATTAAGAGCTCATTAAGACTTAAAATCATTCAATTGATGAAGCGTTTCAAATAACTATTATACACGCGGTTAGGCGAGGGGTTGTCACCACCATGACGACTGGGACTCATATAATCGCCACGTGCGATGCTCCAACTTCCCGCAAGGAGACACCTAAATTAAAGGGGGATGGAGTCATGGCATTTGACTTCACGGGCAAGACCGCGATTGTCACGGGCGGCACTCAGGGCATTGGCCTCGAGATCGCCAAGGGCATCGTCGCGGGCGGCGGACACGTCGCGCTCATCGCAAGGAACGCTGCTAAGGGCGAGGCCGCGGTGGCCGAGCTTGGCGAGGGCAACAAGTTCTATCAGCTCGATGTCGCTGATGCACCCAAGGCGCGCGAGACCGTCGAGCAGATTTTTACGGACCTGCCGCAAACCAACATCCTGATCAACTGCGCCGGTGTCATCAGCACCAAGAAGTTCGACGAGATCGATGACACCGAGTGGCGCCGCACTATCGATATCAACCTCAACGGTACCTTTACTATGATGAACGCCGTGTACCCGCACTTTAAGGCGGCGCATGCCGGCACTATCGTCAACGTGAGCTCCGTTGCTGGCAAGATCGGCGGCGGCCTGCTCGGCACAGCCGCCTACGCCAGCTCCAAGGCCGGTGTCAACGGCCTTACCAAGGCGGTCGCCAAGGAGGGCGGCAAGTTTGGCGTTCGCTGCAACGCCGTGTGCCCGTCGCTCACGTTGACCGATATGACCTCGATTCTCTCTGACGAGAACTCTCAGCGCATCATCAACGGTATTCCTCTGGGCCGCGCTGCCCAGGCCAGCGAGCCTGCGCAGATGGTGCTGTTCTTCGCTTCCGACCTCGCCAGCTTCGTGAACGGCGAGATCGGTGACTGCGACGGCGGCATCGTCCTGGACGGGTAATACCCCGCGATGATTATTCGGCGACGGCTCCTGCGACTCGGGACCGTCGCCTTCTTTCTGACATAGGCGCGTGCGGCTACGATTCGCATGCATCCAAAGGAGATATATATGAGTGAATCGACTGCGGTGGAGGCGCCGGCGGCAAAGGAGCCGTTCTTTAAGATGTCCTCCATCCCGGGTGCCAATATTTTGGTGCCGCTTTTGCTGGGCTGCCTGCTCAACACGCTATTCCCCGACCTGTTCAAAACGCTCG
>CAUDDU010000152.1 GCA_958448375.1 uncultured Collinsella sp. | reverse complement strand
AGAAGCTCATCGACAGCCCGCGCACCGAGCAGGCCAAGTCGTTTGTGACCAAGATCTGGAACGCCAGCCGCTTCTTGCTCATGAACATGGAGGGCTACACGCCCGGCGAGCCCGTCGTGGAGACGCCGGCCGACGCCTGGATGTTCAGCCGCCTGGCCAAGGCCGTCCAGATGGTCACCGAGGGTATCGAGAAGTACACCTTTGGCGACATGGCCCGCGGCGTGCAGCAGTTCTTCTGGAACGAGGTCTGCGACTGGTACGTCGAGGTCACCAAGGCCCGCCTGAAGGGTGAGGGCCGTCTGCAGGCCCAACGCAACCTGATCCTTGTGCTCGACACCTCCATTCGCCTGATGCACCCGCTCATGCCGTTTGTCACCGAGGAGATCTGGGACAACATGCCGGCGAGCGTGCTCGATCTGGACGCCGAGGGCAACGTGGACCGCGCCGAGGCGCTCATGATCGCCAAGTGGCCCGAGCCCGCCGACTACGCCAAGTACGTCGACGAGGATGCCGAGCGCGCGTTTGAGCTGTGCCGCACCGTCGTGTCTGCCGCCCGCGCTACGCGTTCGCGTTATCGCTTGAGCCCCAAGGCCGAGCTCGACGTTGTCGTGCGCGCCGGTGCCGAGGACATCGAGAAGCTCGAGAGCCTGCGCTCGACCATCGAGCCGCTGGCGAACACTGCCTCGCTGGTCATGGGCACCGACGTTGAGAAGCCGGCTGCGAGCATCGCCGTGGTCGATAGTGGCGTCGAGGTCTTTGTGGTGCTCGAGGGCAAGGTTGACCTTTCGGCCGAGAAGGCACGCCTGGAGAAGGAGATTGCCGCGGCTCAGAAGGAGCTCGCCGGCTGCGAGAAGACGCTGGCCAACGAGGGCTTTGTGGCCAAGGCCGCGCCCGCCGTGGTCCAGAAGAAGAGGGACCGTGCAGCTGAGCTCAAGGAGATCCTGGCGGCGCTGACTGCTCAGGTTGCTGACTTCTCGTAGGCGTTACTGAGGGGCGCGTCCCGACGCTTTGCTCGCTACTGCGGACAGTCCTGCGCAAGACGGACAGCACATTAAGTGCTGTCCTTTGCGTGCGGAACTTGTATCGAGCAAAGCGTCGGGCCGCTCCTTGTGCGGTTACGTGGTTGTTTGCATCTGGCGCGTTTGGGCCACTGGGTTGTGGCCTTGATCTCGCTGCAAGCGGGGTTTGGCTGATATTTTGAATGGGAGGGGCTCGTTGTTTATTACGGGCCTCTTTTTATGTTGAGGGGACTTTGGTTATGGCGAAGCGTTCTGGGTTGTATTCGGTGCCGTTTGAGGTTCCGGAGCTTTCTTTTGATGAGGCTGTTGCACTTGCGGCCGATACGGGCAAGATTGCGCGTTATTCCACGCCGCTGCTCGAGACTGTCGTCGAGATGCTCGATGAGCTTGGTCGTCCTGACGAGTTCTATGATTGCGTCCAGATAGCCGGTACCAATGGAAAGACCTCGACAACGCGATTCTCGGCTGCCATTCTTCGTGGTGAGGGCCTTAAGACGGCGCTCTTTACGTCGCCTCATCTGGTGCGCTATCCCGAGCGTATGGAGATTGATGGAAAGGTCGTCTCAGACGAGGTCTTTGCCCATGGTGTCTCTGCGGCGTATGAGGCGGGCCGTCGTCTCAATGCGCGTCGTGAGGCGGCGGGCGAGGAGCTCCGTTCTATTACGCCCTTCGATCTTTTGTCCGTGGCCGGTTTGACTATGTTTGCCGAGGCTTGCGTGGACGTGGCCGTGCTTGAGGTTGGCATGGGCGGACGCTGGGATGCTACGAGTGCGACCGATCCCGTGGCCGTCGCCATTACGGGCATTGGACTCGACCATACGAAGGTCCTTGGCGATACGCTCGAGGCCATTGCGGGGGAGAAGGCTGCGGTTATCAAACCCGGGCGTTTGGTTGTTTTGGGCGAGGGTGCGCATGAGGCGAGCGTGCAGCGCGTGATGGATGCCCGTTGCCGCGAATGCGGTGTGGTGCCGCTCGTGGTGAACCATGTCACGACTAAGGTGCCGGCGCATGTGGGCGACACGGTTGAGTTCAGCTGCACCACGCCGCGTGCCATCTATACGTCGAGCATGGTTAAGCCAGCGTATCAGCCACAGAATGCTGCGTGCGCGATTATGCTATGCGAGGGGTATCTGGGTCGCGAGCTCGATCATGACAAGCTCGATGCGTCGCTTATGGGTTGCCCCACACCGGGTCGTTTTGACGTGCTGGGGACCGATCCGCTTAAGTTGATTGATGCCTGCCATAACCCACAGAGCTGCGAAAACTTTGTGAGCGCGCTGGACGAGATCGACCCGTGCGTGGAGAACCGCCCCACGCTGCTGTGTGCCGCGCTGGCCGATAAGGACGTGGCGGGCATCGTTGACGTATTGATCCCTGCCTTTCCGCGCGTAGTCGTGACCCAGACCGATTCCGATCGCGCCCTGCCGGCAGAGGAGCTTGCTGCCCTCGTGGACGCCAACAAGCTCGCGGGCGTGTACCCCAGCGTATCCGAGGCCCTTGCAGCTTTCGAGGCCGCGGGGGAGCCCTTCGTAGCAGCCGGCACCATCACCCTAGCCGGCGAAGTAGCAGGCCTGCTGCGCTAACCCATTCCCTCATCAGTTGCGGTGAAATACGGACTGTTTAACAAGCCAGAAGCCTCAAACAGTCCGTATATCACCGCAACTCAAAAGCAGTCAATTTGGGATGGGGCTTTTTGGCTGCCCTGTGCCCCGAGTTGACTCGCTTGCCACGAAATGAGCCTATCTACTACGTTTTACTGACTACCCTCGACCACACGGAACATCGCGAAATTATAACCGCAGGTACACGGCTTGCGGATTTTGCGAAAAGCCGGTTATGGTCGACCTGTACGGGTTAAACGTAGTAGATAGGCCGTTTTTGTGGCGCGGTGTTGGTGGGATGTGACAAAGGGACTGTCCCTTTGTCACATTGGCTAGTCTAGGCGGACCGGATCGTGGGGGTAGGCGTTGAGAATCTCGACGCCGTTCTCGGTCACCAGGGCAAGGTCCTCGATGCGGACACCGGTGCGGCCGGGGAGGTAGATGCCCGGTTCGATGGAGAACGTCATGCCCGGTTCAACGACCTGCTCGTTGACGAGCGAGACGTCGCCTGGCTCGTGGTCCTGCAGGCCGATCGAGTGGCCCAGGCGATGCGTGAAGTACTTGCCGTAGCCAGCGTCCTCAATCACGTCGCGCGCGGCGCGGTCCAGGTCACACATGCGCACACCCGGTGCGATGAGCGCCTCGGCGGCCTCGTTGGCGCGGCGCACGATGTCGTAGATGTGTGCCGTCTCCTCGTCCGGCTCGCCCCAAAAGAACGTGCGCGTCATGTCCGAGCAGTAGTTGCAGCGGCGTCCGCCAATGTCGAACAGCACCACGTCGCCGCGTTTGAGCACGGTGTCGTCGGGCTCGTGATGCGGGTCGCCGGCGTTGGCGCCAAAGCTCACGATGGGCGGGAAGCTAAAGCCCTCGCAGCCGTGCTTGCGATACAGACCGAGCATCCGGTCGGCAATTTCGCGCTCCGTCACGCCCTCGTGAACGAGTTTGATGGCGTCGGCCATCACGTCGTCGTTAGCGGTCGAGGACGCGCGCATCAGCTCCTGCTCGGCTTCGTCCTTGTGGGTGCGTGCGGCGGTGACGGCAAAGTCGCCCAGGAAAAACTCGCTGGCGGCGTGGCGCTCCATGAGCGGCATCA
>CAUDDU010000151.1 GCA_958448375.1 uncultured Collinsella sp. | reverse complement strand
GTTCATCCAGCCCGCCGACCTGCTTCCGAGCGGTCTCACCGGCGTCGCGGTCCTGCTCGATCGCGTTACTTCGCTGGGCGGCGTTCACATCGACATCTCGCTCGGTATGCTCGCGCTCAACATCCCCGTGGCACTCCAATGTTGGAGCGGCATCAGCAAGCGCTTTGTCATCTTCTCGATGATGCAGGTCGTGCTCTCGTCGCTGTTCCTTAACGTCTTTCACTTCGCTCCATTTTTGGGCGACAAGATCATGCTCATCATTTTTGGCGGCGTGGTCTCGGGTCTGGGCGCTGCCATCGCGCTTAAATCCGGCGCATCCACCGGCGGCACCGATTTTATCGCGCTGTGGGTTTCCAACCACACGGGCAAGACCATCTGGGGCGTCATCTTTGGTTTCAACTGCTTTATCCTGGCGATCTTTGGCTTTATGTTTGGCTGGGACAAGGCGGCGTATTCCATCGTGTTCCAGTTTATTTCGACCAAGACCATCGACAGTTTCTATCGTCGCTACGATCGCGTGACGCTGCAGATCACGACGCGTAAGGCAGACGAGGTCATGACTGCCTACGTAAACCATTTTCAGCACGGCATTAGCTGCGCCGAGGTCATCGGCGGATACAGCCGCGAAAAGATGTGTCTGCTGCACACCGTTGTCTCGACCTACGAGAGCCAGGACATTATCAAGCTGGTGTGCGACGTTGATCCCGGCGCCGTGATCAACGTGTTCCATACGCTCAACTTTGTGGGCGGCTGGTGGGGCGGTCATGTCGACGAGCCCATGCCCACGGCCGTTCCCGATCCCGACAAGCCCGCACGCATGGCCAGCAGGCAGGCGCGCCTCAGCGAGCAGGACAGCCTGCAGCAGGACGACGGCAGGTAGAGTGTTGGCATTTTGCCGGCACAGCGCAATCCTGTCCGCTTGAGCCTCCCGAAAGCCTCGCTGCTTTCGGGAGGCCTTCGTTTGCCCAGTTAAAACCTACCAAAATGAAGCTGTCGCTTTTTGGTAGGGAGGGTGTATCGTTTTATCATTATGAGGTAACATGAAACTAGACGTTATATACGTATTAGTTATTTCGATATTTCGATAAGAGTGATTAGATATGCCTGCGCCCAAAAATGCACCGCTTTACCAGCAGATTTATGACGAAATCAAAGATGCGATCGAGAAAGGTGTTTATGCGCCCAAGGAGCGTATTCCGTCCGAGCTTGAGCTAGCCGAGCAGTACGACGTGAGCCGAATTACGGTGCGTCGCGCCGTCGAGGAGTTGTGCTCCGATGGCTACCTGGTTAAGCAGCAGGGCCGCGGCACCTTTGTTTCCACGCCGCACATCAATCGTCAGTTCCATGCCTCGACGCTGCAGACGTTTACCGCGCTGTGTGCCGGCAACGGCATGAAGGCCGGTGCGCACGTGGTCGATCGCCAGATCGTTCCGGCGCGCCAAAACGAGATGGAGTTCTTTGGTCTGCAGAAGGATGCGCTGCTACTGCATATCAAGCGCGTGCGTACGGCCGACGGCGAGCCCATCTTTGAGGAGAACATCTTTGTGCCGTTTGACGCCTACCGTGAGCTGTTGACGGCCGATCTTGAGGACAAGTCGATTTTTGCCGAGGTCGAGCGTGTTGGCGGAACGCCGATTGTCTCGGTTGGCTACCGTACGGTCGAGGCCGTTCGCGCCAATGCCGAGCAGGCGGCCGAGCTGGGCATTGCCCCGCATGATCCACTGCTCAACCTGCGTGCCGGCTTCACAGGCCCCAATGGCGAGCCGGTCCTGATGGGTAAGCAGTACTACGTGGGATCGCGCTACGTCATGGTCATGTAGGGTTGGTTCCGCCGTTCTGACGAACGGCGGACCGGTCGACGCTGCAAACGCTCCTAAGCGGCAATCTGCAGAATGAGCGTGGATAATCTCCCGTTTTTTGCTTGATGACGGGCTCAAAGTGGGAGATTATCCACGCTCATCCGGAAAGTGTCCAAAAATCCACGCTCATTCGCCTTGGATTGCGTTGCCCGTGGCCGGCAGCCGCGCGGCACCGGTCCGCGTGGCGGCGTATAATCGGCGGCAGATGACTTGGACGTTAGGAAACCATGACCGATAACATGCAGCAGATGGCGCTCGACACGCTCGGCGCCTATTTTGGCTACACCTCGTTTCGCCCGGGACAGGACCGCATGGTCGATGCGATCCTTGCCGGTCGCGATGCGCTGGGTGTTATGCCCACGGGCGCCGGAAAGTCCATTTGCTACCAGGTGCCCGCGCTCATGCTGCCCGGCATCACCTTTGTGGTGAGTCCGTTGCTGTCGCTTATGGAGGACCAGACCCGCGCACTGCTCGCGGCGGGTGCGCGCCCCAGCTATCTCAACTCCAGCCTTACGCTGGCTCAGCAAAATACCGTGCTCAAGCGTGCTCGTGAGGGGCGCTACCAGCTAATGTATGTGGCACCCGAGCGCCTGCTCGAGCCACGCTTTCTGGCCTTTGCGCAGGAAGCTGCGGCCGAAGGCGGCATTGGCGTGCCACTCGTAGCTATTGACGAGGCCCACTGCGTGAGCCAGTGGGGGCAGGATTTCCGCCCCGCCTACCTGCAGATTCGCGAGTTCATCGATTCGCTGCCGCAGCGCCCCATCGTGGCGGCGTTTACCGCCACGGCGACCGAGCGCGTGCGTGCGGACATTCAGCAGATGCTCGGCCTGCAAAACCCCGCGACGGTGGTGACGGGTTTTGATCGCAAGAACCTCTACTTTGGTTGCGAGGAGATGGGCGACAAGGCCAAGACCGCGTGGGTGCGCGACTACGTGATTGCGCATTCGAGCGAGAGCGGCATCGTGTATTGCTCGACCCGCAAGACGGTCGACGCGCTGGCCGCGGAGCTTGCCGAGGCTCTGGGCCCCAGCGGCATTCGCGTTGGCCGCTACCATGCAGGCATGGGCAACGACGCCCGTCGCCAAAGCCAGCGCGCCTTTATCGACGACGATATCCAGGTGATGGTTGCCACCAACGCCTTTGGCATGGGCATCGACAAGCCCAACGTGCGCTACGTGATCCACAACAACGTGCCCGAGAGCATTGAGGCCTACTACCAGGAGGCGGGCCGCGCCGGCCGCGATGGCGACCCGGCCAGCTGCCATCTGCTGTGGAACGGCAACGATTTTCGCATGCGCCGCTTTCTGATCGATCGCGGCGATGCTGCCGATGAGGCACTCGACGACGAGCAGCGTGCGTGGGCGCTCCAGAATCGATATCGTCTGCTCAGCCAGATGGAGGGCTACTGCAATACCACCGGCTGCTTGCGCGAATACACGCTGCGCTACTTTGGCGACGAGGCCGCGGTCGAGCATGCCGCGGCCGGTACGGGCGGCGTCGCCACGGACGACGTCGAGGGCTGCGGCAACTGCAGCAACTGCCTCACGCAGTTCGAGGTCGAGGACGTCACCGATATGGCCCGCGCTGCCGTGCGCTATGTGGCCATGCGGCCCATGCGCTTCGGCAAGTCGCTCATCGCCGACGTGCTCCACGGCGGCAACACCGAGCGCATTCGCCAGATGCATTTGGACGAGGACCGCGGCTACGGTGAGCTGTCGAGCGAATCGGTCGGGCGCATCAAGGACATCATCGGCCAGCTGTGCGGCCGCGGTTATCTGGCTACCTCGCAGGGACAGTACCCGGTCGTGGGGCTGGGCCCGCGTGCCGCCGAGGTCGAGGATGAGGCGTTCGCCTTTA
>CAUDDU010000150.1 GCA_958448375.1 uncultured Collinsella sp. | reverse complement strand
CCAATCCCGCCGGCAAGACCTTCACCTCCGAGCTTTCGCGCGGCTACGCCAAGACCACCAACAACCGCATGGAGCTCATGGCGGTCATCGTGGCGCTCGAGGCACTTAACCGCCCCTGCGAGGTCGAGGTCCATTCCGATTCGCAGTACGTCGTCAACGCCTTTAACAAGCACTGGATCGACGGCTGGAAAAAGCGCGGATGGAAAACCGCCAACAAGCAGCCCGTTAAGAACCGCGACCTGTGGGAGCGCCTACTCACCGCCAAAAGCAAGCACAAGGTTGAGTTCATCTGGGTTAAGGGTCACGCCGGCCACGAGCTCAACGAGCGCTGCGATGAGCTTGCCACCACGGCGGCCGACGGCAGCAACCTCGATATCGACACCGGCTTTAACGAGAGCGACCTGTAACGGCGTTTTCGCACGCTTTTGTGTCCTCCCGCGCTACACTCGTCCTGTAGGCCAAACAACGCAAGGGGGACACATGCTGCGTATAGCGACCATCGGCACATCCATGATTACCGACGACTTTATCCAAGTCGTCAACGCCAACGACCAAGCCGCGTTTGTGGGCACGCTCTCGCGCGATGCCAATCGCGGTGCTGCCTTTACCGCCGAGCGCGGTGGCGAGCGAAACTTTACGTCACTCGATGAGCTTGCGGCAGCCGTCGACGTCGACGCCGTCTATATCGGCAGCCCTAACGCACTTCACTACGAGCAGGCCCTTGCCTGCATCGCCGGTGGCAAGCACGTCATCGTCGAGAAACCCTTCTGCGCCACCGAAGCGCAGGCGCTGGAAGTCTTCCGCGCTGCCGAGGCAGCAGGTGTCGTGGCCCTCGAGGCCATGCGTCCCCTCCACGATCCCGCCTTCCACGCCATCGAGGACGCCCTGGGCGAGATCGCCCCCATCCGCCGCGCCTCATTGCGCTTTGGCAAGTATTCCTCGCGCTACAACGAGATTCTCGCGGGACGCGCCACCAATATCTTCGACTGCAATATGGCATCGGGTTCCCTCATGGACATTGGCGTCTACGCCGTCGAGCCCATGGTCGAGATTTTCGGCATGCCCTCCGGCCTTACGAGCATGACTACTCTGCTCGACCCCACCACGCGACAGCTCACGCACGGCCCCATCGACGGCTGCGGTTCCATCCTCGCCAGCTATGGCGGAGGCCGCATCTCCGTCGAGCTCGCGCACTCCAAAATTACGAATGACCTGCTGCCCTCGCAGATCGAAGGCGAGCGTGGCACTATCCAGATCGACCATCTGTCCACGCCCCGCAACGTCCGCATCGACTATCGCGGCGATGTCGTACGCGGCTCAGCGACCGAGGCACCGCGCGAACAGGGCGAGAACGGCCGCGTGCTCGACCTGTCCAAATCGAGCAACACTATGGAATACGAACTCACAGACTTTATCACCGCCATCGATGGCATCGATAACGTTAAGGAAGAGATTTGGGAGACCCCGGCGGGACGCCACGAGCTTGGCCACTACCGCGATGTCACGCTCGTCTCGCTGCGCATCATGGATGCCGTGCGCCAGCAGGCCGGCATTATCTTCCCGGCCGACGCAGGCAAGCAGGCATAGCGATGGGTCTCTTCGATACGTTCTTCTCCAGCGTCACCGGCGGCAGTCGAGAACCTCAAAAACCATCAAACGTCGAGCTCGAGCTGCGCTGCAGACTTACTGTGCTCGCAAGCGACGAGGCCACTCAAGACACTCCCCTGCGCTATTTCCTGCGCTGGGCGGGGCAAGTCCAAGGCGTTGGTTTTCGCTTTACCACCACCAACCTCGCGCAGGCACGCTCCCTCACCGGCTGGGTGCGTAATATGGAAGACGGCTCAGTCGAGATGGAGATACAGGGAGCTCCGGCAAACATCCTATCTCATCTCGAGGCGCTTCATGCCTCCTACGAGCGCATGGGAACGCGTTTTCGCCTCGTAGACGCCCAGGCCCGAGCCCCACTTGCCAATGAAGACGGTTTTAGTCCTCATTATTAGTATTGTGTGCTAAATACGGTATCATTTACCTACGACCGTTAATAGAAAAGAGGCGAGGCGCATGGCGGTGCAAAGAAGGAATACTAGGCAGCGAAAGCTGGTTCTTGACGCCGTGCGCCAAAGCTATAACCATCCCACCGCCGACGAAATCTACAACGTCGTGCGCGCGCAGGATGACAAAATCAGCCGCGGTACAGTCTACCGCAATCTCAATCTCTTGGCCGACGCCGGCGAGATTCTCTCCATCAAGACGCCGGGCGGCAGCCGCTTCGATCGCACGATCGAGCCGCATGCGCATATCATCTGCACCTCGTGCAGCCGCGTCATCGACGTACCGCTCCCCTTCGATGCCCAGCTCGACGCCAAGGCGTCCGAGCAAATCGGCTGGCACGTCACGTCGCACTACACCATCTTCGAGGGTCTCTGCCCCGACTGTAGGTAGATTTCTAGGTATGTCGCGAAAACCTACTCGGCGAGCAAACGGCGCAGTTCTTCTTCGACCGTGCGCACGTAACGGACGCGGTCGTTGATGTCGCGCATGGTGGGGTTGCAGCTCTCCATCAGATAGGGATGGCCCACGACGTTGAGCATGTCGCGATCGTTTTCGTTATCGCCAAACGCCATCATCTCATAGGGCGAAATACCCAAGGCACGACCGTAATCGGCAAGCGCGGAGCCCTTGCCCGAACCGAAACCGATAAAGTCCGTCCATTCGGT
Organism: uncultured Collinsella sp.; assembly: GCA_958448375.1. Lineage (GTDB taxonomy): Bacteria > Actinomycetota > Coriobacteriia > Coriobacteriales > Coriobacteriaceae > Collinsella. Next base: position 1,016 of record CAUDDU010000150.1, on the reverse strand, counting down.
TCCCGACGTCATCACGTCGACACGGTCGCTAAAAAGGCGCTCGAAATACTCCAGGGCCGCCGGCTGATCCACCTCGGGCGTCTGGAAGGCAATCTTAATGACGTCCTCGTCGATGTCCTCGGGGCGGTCGACCACCGCCACATCGCAGTGGACCTCATAGCGCAAATGATCGACGAACGCATCGTTGCCGCTCATGGTGTAGAGGTGTCCCTCACACGAAAGGGTCACGTCGGCATGGGGATACGCAACCACGGCATTCGCGATATCCATAGCAAGGCTACGCTCCATGGAACGCTTGACAACGGCACGCCCCCCGCTCATCACCAGGGCTCCGTTTTCGCATACATAGGCGAGCTCATCGGCCACCGGGGCAAACAGGTAGCGCAAGCTCGCATATTGACGGCCGCTCGCCGGCATAAACACGATACCGCGACGATGCAGTTCATCGATGAGCTCAAAGGCCTCGGAACGCGGCTCGCGCTCCCCCGGATGCAGCAATGTGCCGTCCAAATCGCATGCAATCAGCTTGATTCCTTCAAGACCCATATGCTTTCCCCCACAGCATCTCATCAACAGTAAGACGGACTTTGAATAGTTGCCTCTCAAAGTCCGTCTTACTTATACGCACGTTAACCGCGCGCCTTCTTTACGATCGTAAAATCGGGAGCCATACTCACAACGGCATCCGCCGCACTCGACGCAAAGCGCCGGTCCGAATCGAGTTCACGGGTAACCGTCGAGAGCCGAACGCCCTCGACGCCCCGGAGCATGCGGCCCAAAACAGGCTGCACCGGCGTATACATGCGCACGGTACGCTCGTCCGAATCGCCTCGGAAAAGCGGCGCATGCATATTGCCGATCTCCCAGCACGCATGCGCGAGCGCAATCGGGTCCATGCGGTCAACTTCGACCAAATAAACCTCGGCGCTGCGCAGGCGCACGACAACCGCCACGGGCACCATGCCCGAACGGTCAATGGCGAGCACGTCGCCGTCGGCAAGACGACCGCCGTCGGC
>CAUDDU010000149.1 GCA_958448375.1 uncultured Collinsella sp. | reverse complement strand
GCACGTCACATCCGACACCGTGTGCTTCCCGGCCAAGCTCGTCCACGGGCACATCCGCAATCTCGTCGACGCCGGCGTCGACCGCATCTTCATGCCCATCATCACGACGGTGCCCACCGAAAACACCGCCTCTACCAGCGAGTGGATGTGCGCCGTCGTAAAGGGATACCCCTACGTGATGCGCAATTCCGATAACCCGGAGGAGCGTTTCGGCGTTCCGTTCGATACGCCGCTGTTCCACTGGTACGACGAGGGCGACCGAAACCGCCAGCTCAAGGCGTGGTGCAAGGAGACCTTCGATATCGATGCCGACCTGGTTGCCAAGGCGACCGAGCAGGCGGACCGCGCGCAGGAGACGTTTGAGAACCAGCTGCAGCTGCGCGGCAGGCAGGTGCTCGAGAACGTGCGCGAGGACGGCGGCTACGCGGTGGTGATCGCTTCGCGCCCGTACCACAACGACCCGCTGGTCAACCACGGGCTGCCCAAGCTCTTCTCTGAGCGCGGCATCCCCGTGCTGACGCCCGATGCGGTGCCGGGGGTCTGCAACGTCGATCTTTCCAACAGCCGCATCGACATCGTGAACAACTACCATGCGCGCATGCTGTCGTGCGCGGTCATCGTCGCATCGACGCCCGAGCTCGAGCTCGTGCAGATGGGCAGCTTCGGCTGCGGCCACGATGCGTATCTCACCGACGAGATCGCGCGCATGATGGGCGAGATGGGCTCCAAGGTTCCGATGATGATCAAGCTCGATGAGAGCGACGTCGCCGGTCCCATGGGCATTCGCGTGCGTTCGTTTATCGAGTCGGTCAACCGTCGTCGCGCGGAGGAGCGTGCCGAGGGCGCCCGGGTGCACGCGGTCCATCCGCTCGACGACCCGTATAAGGTCAAGTACACCAAGCGCGACCGGCACGACAAGATCGCGCTGGTCCCCAACACCTCCCATGCGTTCTGCAGGCTCATGACCGCGGCGATGCGCAATCAGGGCGTGCGCGCCGAGGCCCTTGATATCGGGCGCGAGGATGCCATCCGCCTGGGCAAACGCTATGTGCACAACGACATCTGCTTCCCCGCGCAAATCGTGATCGGCGAGGCGCTCGCGGCACTCAAGAGCGGTAAGTACGACCCGCACGACGTCGCCGTGGTGACTGGCAAGTATATCGGCGACTGCCGCCTGACGCACTACATGCCCCTGCTGCGCCGCGCGCTCGACGACGCGGGATACGACTATGTCCCGGTGCTCACCAACGACGACGTCGATGCCCACAATGCGCATCCGGGCTTCAAGCTCGGCCTTGGCCCGAGCATCCAGATCGCCTACGGTCTTCCCATGATCGATGCCCTCGAGGCCATGCTTAGGCGCATCCGTCCCTATGAGCTCGAGAAGGGCGCGGCGGACGCTGCGTTCGACCGCGCGCTCGATGAGGTTATCGAGGGCATGGAGCGCTCGGGGCTGAGAGGCCAGGCGACGGGCTTCAAACGCGCGCTTGCGATCATGGACGCCGTTCCGTACGACCGCTCGAACCCGCATCCGACCGTTCTCATCGTGGGCGAGTACCTACTCAATTTCCATCTCGGCGCCAACCACGAGATCGAGCGCTACCTCGAGGACAACGGGCTCGAGGTCATCGAGGCGCGCATGACCGACGTGATCCGCAAGACCTATTTCTACAAGCATGCGCAGTCGCGCGAGTTCCACGTCGACCTGTCGCTGCCCGAAAAGGCCTGGTACGCCACGGCGGACAACCTGTTCGAGCTCGCGCACGACCGTTGCGACCGCCTGGGCGCGGCGAGCCCGCTCTACGAGCCGCCGACGCGCATGCCCGAGCTCGTGCGCGCGAGCGATAAGATCCTGCACCATACGTTCGATGCGGGCGAGGGCGTGCTGATTCCGGCGGAGATCCTCGAGCACGCCAAGCGCGGCTGCCGCAACTTCGTGATCCTGCAGCCGTTCGGGTGTCTGCCCAACCATGTCGTGGGGCGCGGGCTCATCCATGCGCTCAAGGAGCAGTATCCCACGGCGCAGTTCCTGCCGCTCGACTACGATCCCGACGTGAGCTTCGCCAACGTGGAGAACCGTCTTCAGATGCTCATCATGAACGCCAAGGCGCAGGGGTGCGGTGAGGCGCATGGCGAGACCGCGTAAGGACGCCGATGCGCCCGATGCACGCACCCGTATCATCGAGGCGTTTTGGGAGCTCATCGAGAACAACAGCATCTTCGAGCTGTCGGTTGGCGAGGTGACCCGCGCCGCCCAGTGCAATCGCGGAACGTTTTACTACTATTTTCACGATTTCGATGAACTCGTCGCCATCGCCATAGCCCAGCTGCTGCAGGATAACGAGCTCATCACCGATGCCCTCTGGCATTTTTCGAGCGAGGGCGACCTTTCGGCGTTCGACCGGCGCGACGTCCGCTGCCTGCTGCGGCGCATCGTCATCACCATGAGGGCGGGTGCCGCCGAGCAGGTCGAGCAGGGCATCCATACGATCATCATCGACCGCGTGAGAGAGATCGTCCACCCCGACGGAGAAGAGCTCAAGGCAGATTCGAGCTTTGCGGTGGGCTTTCTGGTCTCGGGCATCATGGGCTTTGTGATGGCGGTCGGCTTTGCCCGGGAGGGCGGCGAGGAGATAGACCTCGAGCAGCTGGGGGACAGCGCGTGCGCGTACCTGAGGGCGGTCGCCATGCAGACGGTTGAAACGGTCGCGCAAGTCGAGGGCGTCGATACATCCGAGCTGCTCGAACGCGTCTCCAAGGAGGCCGATGCCTATCGCGCATCGCGTGCGACGAGTCCCGACGTGGTGAAAGACGTCTAGGGTTTCTCTTGCGGGGCGCCCGTCGCGCATCGCGCGGTGAGTCCCGCGATGCGGTCATAACCTGCATTCATGTGAGCCGGGTTTATAGATATTCCTCCAGCTGTTAACATAGACAACCTGTGGGTAAAGAGACAAAAGCGCCGCCGACGGGCGGGCGTTTTGATTTCGATGAACTCATGTAAGGAAACGAGCATGTTAGATAGATTTACCGATCGAGCGCGCAAGGTCATGTCGATGGCCAAACAGGAGGCGCTCGATCTGCACTCAAATAAGGTGGGCACCGAGCACCTGCTGCTCGCACTCGCCAAGGAGGACGAGGGCATCGCTGCCGAGGCGCTGCGCTCGCTTGATATCTCCTACGACGACATCATGGACACCCTCAAGGAGGTCCAGACCACGGTTCCCGAGCCCAGTGAGGAGACCGAGGCGGCCAAGCTCGCCTTTACGCCGCTCGTCATTAGTGTGATGGAGCGTTCATTCCGCGTGGCGCGTGAGAACAACCAGACCTACGTGTCGACCGAGCACTTGCTGATCGGAATCGTCGAAGAGGGCAACGGCATGGCCATGGACATCCTCATGCGCCTGGGTGTGTCGTCCGCCTCCATCAAAAAGGCTATCGAGAAACTCACTGCCAAGGACCAGGACAAGAAGCGTCCGCTCGCCGGCGCCGGTGCTGGTCGTCCCGGTGCGGGCCTGCCGTTCTTTAGCGGCTCGGATGCCTCTCAGCAAAAGGGGAGTGGCACCGATACGCTTAAGCAGTTCGCGACCAACCTCACGCAGAAGGCGCGCGATGGCGAGCTCGACCCCGTGATCGGTCGCGAAAAGGAAGTCCAGCGTATGATGGAAATTCTTTCGCGCCGCACCAAGAACAACCCGCTCATTCTGGGCGACCCCGGCGTGGGCAAGACGGCCATCGTCGAGG
>CAUDDU010000148.1 GCA_958448375.1 uncultured Collinsella sp. | reverse complement strand
GCCGCTGCAGTTGCGCCAGCCCTCTCGGACTCGGTCGTTACGTTGTCGGCAAGGTCGTGTACGTGCAGCACGTTGCCGCAGGCAAAGATGCCCGGCACGCCTGTCTGCAGGCTCTGGTCCACTACGGCGCCGCGCGTGCGTGGGTCAAGCTCTACGCCCGCGACAACCGAAAGCTCATTCTCGGGAATCAGGCCCACCGAAAGCAGCAGCGTGTCGCACGGAACGATGCGCTCCGTCCCGGCAATGGGCGCCAGATGCTCGTCGACCTGACTCACCTCGACGGCCTCCACGCGGTCGTGCCCGATTACGCGTGTGACGGTGGTGGACAGGTGCAGTGGAATTCCAAAGTCGTCCAGGCAGTTCTTGACGTTGCGGCGCAGACCGTTGGCGTACGGCATGAGCTCGTAGACGCCCTCGACGGAAATCCCCTCGAGCGTGCAGCGACGTGCCATGATAAGCCCGATGTCGCCCGAGCCCAAAATGCCGGCACGCGAGCCGGGCTTGAGATTTTCGATATTGATGTATCGCTGCGCCAGGCCCGCCGTAAACACGCCGGCGGGTCGGCTGCCAGGGATCTTGATCTCGCTGCGGGTGCGCTCACGGCAGCCCATGGCAAGGACGACCGCGCGCCCGGTGAGCTGCAGCATGCCGGCAGGGCTCATGAGCGTGACGGCATGGACCGCGGTGTCTTCCGTAGGCTCGCCTGAATCAATCCCAATCACCATGCTGTCCAGGAACAGCGCAATGTCGGTTGCGTGCACCTGGTCGATAAAGCGCTGCGCGTACTCGGGACCGGTGAGCTCCTGTTTAAAGTGCGACAGGCCAAAGCCAGGGTGGATGCACTGGCGGAGGATTCCGCCCAGGTGCTGCTCGCGCTCCACGATGGCCACGCGCGCTCCGGCCTTATGAGCGGCCAGCGCGGCCGCCATGCCGGCAGGCCCGCCGCCGATAACGACCACGTCGAAGGCTTGCGTCGGTACTGACTCAACGGCACCGCTGTCTGTAGCGCTCGATTTTAATTTCGCCATCCTAGCGCACCCCCCTTCAGCGGTCCCTCAACCAGCCAAGAACCTGCGTCCTCCAACAACACCTCGTTGGGGTCGCAGCCCAGCTCGCGCGCCAGGATTGCTACCACGCGGCTCTGGCAAAACCCGCTCTGGCACCGACCCATGCCGGCTCGGCAGCGGCGCTTGACGCCCTCGACCGAAACCGCGCCTGGGCGGCGTCGGATCGCGGCCACGATCTCGGCCTCGGGCACCGTCTCGCAGCGGCAGACGATCTGCCCCCACGCGGGGTCGGACTCGATGAGCTCTTCTTTGCGCGTAAGCGGCGCGCGGTCAAAGTCGTCCGGCGCGCGGCGAATCGGGTCCCAATCGTCCCGTTCGCGCAGGGGCACGCCGGCATCGCGCAACACCTGTTCCATACGCTCGGCAGTGGCCGGCGCGCTCGCCACGCCCGGCGACTGAATGCCCGCTGCCTGGAAAAGTCCCGGCACCACGGCCGACTGTCCAATAAAGAAGTCGTTCGTTCCCTGAATGACCGGACGCCCGCCGGCAAATGCGCGCACCACGCGACGCGTGTCCAGATCGGGCACCAGCTTGCGCGCGCCGGTCAGCAGTGCGTTCACATCGCTCGCATAGGTCTGCGTGTCACCCGGCTCGCGCACAGCGGCGGTTGCGGTGATCACGGTGTTGCCGTGTACAGTGCCCGTCACGATAACGCCCTTCGACACCGGCGTCGGCACGGGGTAGAGCGGCATGAGCGTGCGCGGCTCCTTGTCCAGCACCACGATGTTGCCCTGACGCCAGACCATCTGGAATTCCTCGGCGCCCGCCATATGCGAGATGCCGGCGGCGCCGTTGCCTGCGGCGTTGATCAGGTAGCGGCAGCGCACGTTGCCAGCGGGGGTCGCCAGCGTAAAGCGCGCGTCGTCACCCGAGCGCGCGACTTCAATCGCTTCCACCGGAGCGGACCGCATGAACGTCACCCCGTTGTCCACGGCGTTTTCCAGCGCGGCGATGGCAACCTCAAACGGGTCGACAAACCCAGTCGAGGGGCACCACAACGCGCACGTTGCATAGGCACTGGCGCGCGGCTCTAATTCGTGGATGCGGTCGGGTCCAACGATCGACAGCTCGGGCACACCGTTGACATGGCCGTTGCTGCGCAGCTGTTCCAGATGCGCACGGTCCTCGTCGTTAAAGCCCAGCACCATCGAACCGGTGCGACGGAACAAAAAGCCCAGCTCCTGCGCCCATGTACCGTACAGCCACGGGCGTTAACCTGCGCCTTTACGGTTCCCGGCGTCGGATCGTAGCCGGCGTGCACCAGGCCGCCGTTGGCCTTCGACGCGCCCTGCGCAATATCGTTAGCCGCCTCGACCACGCAAATTGACAGGTCAAACCGCGCGAGCTGCCGTGCGATGGCGCATCCGGTGATGCCCGCGCCGACAATCGCGATATCAAACGTTTCTGCCACGGTGCCTCCCAGACGAGTTGACAGGCCGTCAATAAGACTATCCTACGGTCCGCACACCCCCAGTGCGGCGGCAATGCGGCGAACAGCCCCGCAACACCCGCCAACGGCAGGCGAGGGGAGACCCGGCAATGTCGACAACCTCGTCTGCCGACAACTACGGCAACCGTTCGTCTCGATCTGTAACAGTTAGACGAGGATTTGGGTCCCAGTTGTTACAGATCGAGACGTTTGCCAGTCGGCCCCTCCGTTTGTCTAAATCTGTAACATCTAGACCCGGTTTCCGCTCCCACCTGTTACAGATTGAGATGTTTGTGTCCGCGCCGGCCCCGTACCCAGCCGTAGTCCCATATAAACAAACCCCGTGGTAAACTTGATCGGACTGTTAATATTCCGAAAGGTACCCGTAATGTCCAAGTACATCTCCGAGCTCATGTCGCCGCAGCTTATGGGCGTCGTCTATGCCTTCGTTGGCTTTATCATCGCCCTGTATGTGCTGTCGGTCGTCTATGTGTTCATCGACGCTCGCCGACGCGGCGCTAGCGCCTACGTGGCATGGGGCATCATCGCCCTCATCCCGTTTGTGGGCCTCATCGCCTACCTGGTCCTGCGTCCGCACTCCTACGCGTCCGACCGCGAGGAGCAGGAGCTGGACATGGCCCTGCGCGAGCGCCAGCTTGCCCAGTACGGCACCTGCCCGCAGTGCGGCGCGCCCATCGAGAAGGACTTCGTCGTCTGCCCGGTGTGCGACACCCAGGTTCGCAATGTCTGTCCCAGCTGCCATCGCCCGCTCGATGCGCACTGGAAGGTCTGCCCCTACTGCCGAACTCGCATCCAGTAACGCATCCATCGCCGGGCCGGCCGCAAGCCCCGGGCACCGCGCATCTCGCGCACGCCGCAAGTCACGCGCGCCCCGCACCCCGCCCCACACGATGAAGCATGCGTAGAAAATCGCCCGCCGTGCCATTAAGGTGCGGCGGGCGCTTGTATACCAAGGCAACCTGCCTATAATGATGCAAGTCAAAAACGCCGCGCCTGCAAGCGCCGCACCAGCGCCAGGCGCACGCACTTGCATCAGGCATCCGAGAGGAGAAAACATACCCATGAAGGCACTCTACAATGACGGTTCGGTGGCCGAGCTCCCGCAGGACGAGGTCACGCACGTCATCCGTCACTCCGCCGCGCACATTATGGCGCAGGCCATCAAGCGCCTGTACCCCGAGGCCGACTTTGCCTACGGCCCCGCGACCGACAACGGCTTCTATTAC
>CAUDDU010000147.1 GCA_958448375.1 uncultured Collinsella sp. | reverse complement strand
GCCGTCGAGCTCAATAACGCCCGAATCGAGCGGGTACACGCCGGCGATCATGTTGAGCAGCGTGGACTTGCCGGCGCCATTGCCGCCGATCACGGTTACAAAGTCGCCGTCATTCAGGGTGAGGTCGACGCCGGTGAGCGCGCGCTTCTCGGTGACGGTGCCCTTGTTAAAGGTCTTCTTGACGTGCGAGAGCTTAAGCATCTGCCTCATCCCCCTTCGTGTAGGAGCTGCGGAGCTTATAGCGCTCCCAAACCACGGGCACGCACAGGGCCACGGCGACGATCACGGCGGAGAGCAGCTTCATGTCGTTGGCGTCCATGCCCAACTGCAGCACGATGGCGCGGATAAGGAAGTACACCACGGAGCCAAAGACGGCGGAGGCAAGACGGACGCTAAACTGCGTGAGGCCGCCGGGAAGCAGACGGCCGAGCACCTCGCCGATAACAATGGCGGCAAGACCGATAACGATGGCACCGGTGCCCATACCAATGTCGGCATACTTTTGGCTCTGGCAGATGAGCGCGCCCGAAAGGCCGATGAGGGCGTTGGAGAGCACGAGGGCGATCATCTTGGTGGAGTTGGTGTTGACGCCCAGAGCGCGGATCATGTACTCGTTGTTGCCGGTGGCTCGCAGCGCCGAGCCGATCTCGGTGCCAAAGAACCAATACAGGATGGCAACGATAGCCACGGCGAGCAGGATGCCCAAGATGATGGCAACGGTGGACTGCGGCAGACCGGTCATATTGCTGACGGCCGAGAACACGGTGCCTTTGGCAAGAATGGGCGTATTGGACTTGCCCATGATGCGCAGGTTGATGGACCACAGGCTGATCTGGGTGAGGATTCCGGCGAGGATCGCAGGAATCTCAAAGACGGTGGTCAAAATGCCCGTGACGGCGCCCGCGATGGCGCCGGCGCACATACCGGCCAGCACGGCGAACAGCGGGTCGACGTTGTTATTGACGATGAGCACAGCGCAGACGCAGCCGCCGAGGGCAAAGCTGCCGTCGCAGGTCATATCGGGAATGTCGAGCAGGCGGAACGTGATAAACACGCCAAGCACCATAATGCCCCAGAGGACGCCCTGCGAAACGGCGCCCTGCAATGCAATGAGCATGCTTCATACCTCCTAGGATAGGGTGGACACGTGATTCACCATAATAGCGGTAACAATGCATAGAAGAGTTACGGACAGACGTTTTGTTTTACCTGAAACAAGCAGGGCGGACGCCGGTCTACAGCGCCCGCCCCTGTGGCTCAGATATTGAATAACGCGGCTAAAGCGCGAGCACGGGCTCTAGACGCATGCCGCGTATGGCATTACGCGTCCAGGGCGGAAAGGTCGATGCCCAGGGCCTCGGCCATTTCGTCGTTCTTGACGACGACCAGGTCCTTGCTCGAGAGGTGCTTGATCGGCATATCCTCGGGCTTGGCCTCGCCCTTCAGGATCTTAACGGCCATCTCGCCCGCGGCGTAGCCCAGGTCCTCATAGTTGATGGAGAGGGTAAACAGGCCGCCGGCCATGCACATACCCTCCTCGCCAGTCACGAAGGGAAGCTTGTTTTCCTTGCAGATCTGGCCGACCTGCGAGGCACCCGCGGCGATGGTGTTGTCGGTGGGGGAGTACAGCGCGTCGACCTTGCCCACGGCAGACTCGACGACGGACTGAATCTCGTTGGAGCTCGAGACGGTGAAGTCAGTGTACTCGAGGCCCAGCTTGTCGAGCTCCTTCTTGGCGGCCTTGATCTGGACGTCGGAGTTGGACTCGGCGGTGCAGTAGAGCAGGCCGACCTTTTTAACGTCGGGCAGGACCTTCTGCATCATCTCGAGCTGCTCGGCGACCGGGGTGAGGTCGGAAGCGCCCGTGACGTTGGTGCCGGGCTTGTCGTTGTCCTGGACCAGGCCGGAGGCGGCGTAGTCGGTGATGGCGCAGCCCACGATGGGGATATCGGCCGTGGCGCCGGCGGCAGCCTGCGCGGCGGGCGTGGCGATGGCATAAATCAGGTTGACGTTGTCGCCCACAAACTTGTCGGCAATGGACTTACACGTGGACTGGTCGTTCTGGGCGTTCTTCTGGTCGATCTTGACCTTAAGGCCGCTCTCCTTGATGGCCTTGACAAAGCCGTCGTTGGCGGCATCGAGTGCGGAGTGCTCGGTGAGCTGCAGAACGCCGATGGTGTAGTCGGAACCGGCGGCAGCAGAGCCGGAGCCAGAGTTGCCGCCGCATCCGGCGAGCGGGGCGAGCGCGAGCAGGCCGGCGGAGACCAGAAGGCTCCTGCGGCTGATGGTGATGTCCTTCATATCATTACCCCCAGTATAAAAATGGCTGGAAACACTGCACTGGGACAAAGTGCAAGTGGAACTATAGTAGCGCTGATGTCCATTTTTACAACAGCCTGGCGGGTTTTTTAATACAGAATCGGATGGGCGGTACGGGTAGTCGAATGGGCGGCGGAGGGTCTTATGCGGCGGAGGAGGCGTCGTCCTCGTCTAGGGCGGCGAAGAGCTTCTTGCCGTCGAGGAGACGTGTGGTGACGTTTCTCATTCGGCCAATCTCTACGGTACGCAACGTGTCATCGGCGCCTCGGGCGTCGTAGACCGTTCCCAGCAGATACGAGATGCCATCGCGCTGCCTGATGGCAAAGGGACGGAGTGTCATCCGTGCTGCTTCGGTTTCGCCACGCGTCGTGACGCTCGAAATATCAAAACTCACCGTGGTTCCGTGGTCGATGGCCTGCTCGACGAGCTCGCACGTGTCGATGCGCTTGATGGGCGTGCGTGTTGCCTTGGTAGCCTTGCTGCCTGCGCTTGGAGCAGGTTCGGGTGTATCGAGATAGCCGCGAACGTCGGCACTCGCCATGGCAACTAAGTGCTGCGCCATGCTCTTGCGGATGGCGATAGGCGTGGAGCGGTTGCGCATGACCATACCGTGGAGCCGGATGATCTCCTCGTCGGTGAGTGGACGGGTCAAGAGCCGATACCCCACGCCGCGCTTGTATTCAATCTCATATCCGGCATGGCGAAGCGCGGAGATGGCGGTGTAGATGCTGCGCCGCGCCGCCGAGATGGGCATGCGGGCGGGGTCGTCGGGATGGGCGAGGCGCCGGATCAACTCATCGGAAAGCATGGCCTTGTCCTCGCCGGTGTTTTCGCTTAATAGTTGCAGGATGCGAACGGCGCGATAGGCTGCCATCGAGGCGGCGCCCCTCGTCGTGGTGTCGTAGGTTTCAACAGCGGCTTCGGTCATCGTGCCCACGTCCTTTCCGTTTTGGGTGGCGACGGTATGGAGCCTAGGACGTGGGGCTTTCCCAGGGGCGCAGGGCGCTCTGGGCGGTCGGTAGTCGTCGGCAAACGGTGGGTCGAGTTTTCAACAGCCCTGCTCAACTGACCAAAAACTTGTCAAAAGCTTGACGGATGCTGTTGAAAAAAAAGCGTCTCTCGACCGATGTCGAGAGACGCTTATGCGATGAGCGTTGGCGTGTGGCGACGCGAGCTAGCGTCCGACGATTAGAAGTCGGCGTTGCCCACGGTGCGCGGGTGTGGCAGGACGTCGCGGATGTTGCCCACGCCGGTCAGATACATGACCAAGCGCTCGAAGCCCAGACCGTAGCCGGCGTGCTTGCAGGAACCGTAGCGGCGCAGGTCAAGGTAGTACTTGTACTGCTCGGGATTCATGCCCAGGTCCTTGATGCGGGCCTCGAGCAGATCCAGGCGCTCCTCGCGCTGGGAGCCGCCGATAATCCCGCCG
>CAUDDU010000146.1 GCA_958448375.1 uncultured Collinsella sp. | reverse complement strand
GAGGACGTTCTGAAAACTAAGCCCGGCCCCCGCCGGACAGGTCACACTACTCGCAGAGCAGCTTAGCGATCTGGACGGCGTTGGTTGCCGCGCCCTTACGGATTTGGTCGCCGCAGCACCAGAAGGTGATGCCACGCGCAGCCTCGGGGTTCGAGATGTCGCGACGCACGCGGCCGACCCAAATCAGGTCCTGGTCGGAGGTGTCCATCGGCATGGGGAAGCGATCGTGCGCATCCTCGGCAGCCATATCGTCAACCAGCTTGACGCCGGGAGCGGCAGCCAGCGCAGCACGGGCCTCCTCAACCGTTATATCGCGCTCAAACTCGAGCGTAATGCTCTCGGAGTGCGAACGCAGCACAGGAACGCGCACGCAGGTGCAGTTCACGCGCAGCTCGGGCAGGTGCATAATCTTGCGGCCCTCGTTTTGCAGCTTCATCTCCTCGGAGGTAAAGCCCTCCTCCTTGACGCCGCCAATCTGCGGAATCAGGTTGCTCGCCAGCTGGGCGGCAAAAGCGCGCGGCTCGGGAATCTCCTCGCCACGGCCCAGGGCGGCCAGCTGGGCCTCGAGCTCGGCCATACCGGGAGCGCCAGCGCCCGAAGCCGCCTGGTACGTCGAGACGATCATGCGCTTCACGCCGGCGAGCTGATGCAGCGGCCAGGTGGGAACCAGGCCGATAATGGTCGCGCAGTTGGGGTTGGCGATAAGGCCGTGATGCCACTTGATATCGTCGGCATTGATCTCGGGTACGACCAGCGGCACCTCGGGATCCATGCGGAAGGCATGGCTGTTGTCGACCACGACAGCGCCGCGCTTGACGGCCTCGGGCAGCAGCTCCTTCGCGATATCGTCGCCGGCGGCTCCGAGCACAATATCGCAGCCCTCAAAGGCCTCGGGGCAAGCCTCTTCGATCACGATTTGCTCGCCGCGGAACTCAACGGTCTTGCCCGCAGAGCGCGCGCTCGCCAGCAGCTTGAGCTTACCGACCGGAAACTCCTGCTCGTTGAGGCACTCGAGCATCTGGGTGCCTACAGCTCCCGTCGCGCCCAAAATAGCAACCGTGTACTGTTTCATGCTTCCCCCTTTAAAGGTTGTGGCTTTTGCCCGCACGCCGAGCAGGCCGATTATTGTTGCCAGTGTATACAAGAACGGGGCGGGCACGAAACCCGCCCCGTCGAAACGAAACCGAAACGAAACGCCCCGCCGTAGATTTTTGAGACATGTCCCAAAAAATCAACGGGATGGCAGCTACTTGTGGAGCGCGACCAGGGCGGGATCGACCGGCGCGGGAGCCTCCAGGTCGGAGACCTTCACAATGCCGTTTTCGTCGGAGAAGGCACGGTAAATGGTCTGAATCGCTAGGTCGAAGTCCTTCTCCTCGACACCGATAATGATGTTGATCTCGTCACAGCTCTGCGAAATCATACGCACGCTCACGCCGGCCTGGCCAAGCATGCCAAACAGGTGACCCGAAATACCTGCGCGCCCGCGCAGGTTACGGCCGACGGTCGCGATAAGCGCCAGGCCCTCGACGACCTCGATCTCGAGCGGCTCGACCTCCTGCTGAATGTCGCCCACGAGCGAGTACAGCGAGTCGTGCACATCCTGCTCCTGCACCACGGCGCCAAAGCGGTCGACACCGGTGGGCATGTGCTCGACGGAGACGTCATAGCGTTCGAACACCGAAAGCGCACGGCGCATAAAGCCAACACGGGGCTTGGTGCGGTCGCGGGCGACGTTGATGGCGACAAAGCCGCGCTTGCCGGTCACGCCGGTAATGATGGGCTCCGCCTCGCCCTCATCAGCCGTCTCGCTAATGATGGTGCCGGGGTCCTGCGGCGCATTGGTGTTCTTGATGACCAGCGGAATTCCCGCCTCACGCACAGGGAACACGGCCTCCTCGTGCAGGACGCTTGCGCCCATGTACGAAAGCTCGCGCAGCTCCTCGTAGGTAACGCGCGCAATGGGCTGAGCCTCGGGCACAATGCGAGGATCGGCAGAATAGAAGCCCGAAACGTCGGTCCAGTTCTCGTACAGGTCGGCGCCTAGGCACTTGGCCAGGATCGAGCCGGAAATGTCGCCGCCGCCACGGTCGAGCAGCTTGATCTGGCCCTCGCGCGTCGCGCCGTAGAAGCCAGGCATAACGAAGCCGCCCTGCTGACCGTACTCTTGCACCAGCTCGGAGGTGCGGTTCATGCTGAGCGTACCGTCGTGATGGAACGCCACAACCGTCGCGGCGTCCAGGAACGGTAGGCCCAGGTACTCAGCCATCAGGCGAGCGGTGAAGTACTCGCCGCGGCTCACGAGCTCCTCGGTGGAGTAACCGCCCGAGCGGGCGCGCTCGGCAAAAGCCGCGAACTCCTCACGGATGGGATAGGTGAGCTCCAGCTCGTCAGCGATATCAAAATAGCGCTGGCCGATGTCCTCGAGCAGCTCCTCGCACGACACGTGGTACTTAACGTGCGCGTTAACCAGGTAGAGCAGGTCGGTCACCTTGGTGTCGCCCTTAAAGCGGCGACCACAGGCGGAAACCACCACAAAACGGCGAGCCGGGTCGGCATCGACGATGGCCTTGATCTTCTTAAAGTGTTCGGCGTCGGCGACCGACGAGCCGCCAAACTTGGCAATCTTAATCATGGGCTGGAGGTTACCTTTCTAAAAAGCCTCTGCGAACCTATTTTGCGCGCTCTGATACCATGGTTTCACCGATTGGGACCAAGGCATCCGAGGAGCAGTGTTATATGGGAACTTATCATAGTACACGAGGACGCACTTTATCGTGCTCAAGTAAGGTGGCAATCCGCACCGGCATCGCTCCCGACGGGGGTTTGTTTGTCTCGGACGAGCTTGGCACCCAGCAGGTCGATATCAGCTCGCTTGCAGATAAATCGTACTTTGAAATCGCTCAAGATGTGTTGGGAATGTTACTGAATGATTACACGGCCGAAGAAATTTCGGCGTGTGTCGACGAGGCATACCGCGGCACGTTCGCGAGTGAAGAGGTTACGCCGCTCGTCAAACTCGACGCAGCGCCGGGTGCTGACGCCCCTCAGACCTATGTGATGGAGCTCTTTGGCGGCCCCACAAGCGCCTTCAAGGACGTCGCCCTACAGATGCTCCCCCGCCTCATGGCCCGCACTTCCGCCAAGGACGGCGGCGCTGAGCGCATCATGATCGTCACCGCCACGTCGGGCGACACGGGCAAGGCCGCACTCGCCGGTTTTGCCGACGCTCCGGGCACGGGCATCACCGTCTTTTATCCCGAGGGCAAGGTCAGCCACGTCCAGAACCTGCAGATGTCCACGCAGGAGGGCGACAACGTCGCCGTCTGCGGCATCCGCGGCAACTTTGACGACGCCCAGAGCGCCGTCAAGCGCATCTTTGCCGATAAGGAGCTTGCCGAGCGTCTGGAAGCCGCCGGCACGGTGCTTTCGAGCGCCAACTCTATCAATGTCGGCCGTCTGGTACCGCAGGTTGTCTACTACTTTGCCGCCTATGCGCAGCTGCTGCGCGCCGGCGCTATCGAGGCTGGCGACGCCGTAGAGTTCTGTGTGCCCACCGGCAACTTTGGCGATATCTTGGCCGGCTACTACGCCAAGCGCATGGGCCTGCCCGTCGCCAAGCTCATCGTCGCGAGCGACAAGAACAACGTGCTTGCCGACTTCCTGACCACCGGCGTCTACGACCGCAACCGCCCGTTCTTCACGACCATTTCGCCGTCGATGGACATCCTCATCAGCTCCAACCTCGAGCGCATGCTCTACTTCCTGTCCGACGGCGACTGCGAGC
>CAUDDU010000145.1 GCA_958448375.1 uncultured Collinsella sp. | reverse complement strand
CTGCTTGTTCTTGATGATTTCCTCTTTAGCCTCGAGCAGAGCCTCTTTTTTGAGGGTCTCGGCCTGACGCTTAGCATCACCGATCAGGGACTCAGCCTGTGCGTGTGCCGACTGAATCTTTTCGTCGGCCTCGTGAAGACTACCCTGCTTGGCGGTGCGCATGTAGGCAATGGCGGCGATGGCACCCAAAACGATGCCAACGAGCGCTGCGATGATAGGCATGCTCACTCCTTTTTATGGATTCGTTACACAACAAAGCGAACCGTCCTTACGAACGGCTCGCGACATTTGAGTAATATGGGCGCAGCTTATGCGGGTCGGATACAGATAGACATATAAACAAACTCATCACAGATGAGCACATATCACAAAGCAAATGACAGTGTTTATCGTACGTTGAACCACAACAACTGTCAAATAAATGGCCCCAGTACGGCGGTTAAAACGCGGTGAACGGCAGGGCCACAAAACGCATACGCCTAAAGCGCACACTACTCGCATTCGGCATCGAGACGTGCCTTAACGGCATCGGCGGCGATGTGATACGAGAAGCCCTTGCCCATCAAAAAACGAACCAGTTTTTCGAATCCGCGCGTCTCTGGAACACGCCGCTTGGCGAGCAGGGCTGACGCACGCGCCAAATCGTCTTCGACGGCAAAATAATCCTCGGGATAACCGGGAATGTCATCGAGCACGACATGACGGCGCTTGAGCTCGGTCTCGATTTTACGCTGTCCCCAACCACGCCGCTTGCGTTCCTCGATAAAGTACGAGCAAAAGCGGTTCTCGTCTAAAAAGCGATACTCGGTGGCGCGCTCGACGGCGAAATCGATCGCGGGCTGGTGAAAGCCGTAGCGAGCCAGCTTGTCACGGACCTCACCCGTCGCATGGTCGCGGCGCGATAACATCTCGGTCACCATGGTAAGTGCACATTTACGCTCGATGATCTGCACCGCCTCACGAAAGTTGTCCCAATCACAGGGAAAATCGGGGCGGTTTTTGACATACAGGCGCGCGACCCGCACGGGAATCCAAATAGACCGCTCAAAACCGCCCTCAAGCTCACAATCGATATGTGCGCAAGGCTTTTTGGACGCATACCCGCTCGAGAACGAGGAGGCCGCCTTCTTATCGGGAAAGACGACCGTGGCCTCGGTCACCGTATACGACATGAGCGTAACCGCTACTCGTCGTCATCATCGAGCATGGCGGAGCCATCGATGGCGTAAAGCTCATCAAACTCCTCAGGCGCAGGCTGATCGGTCAGCTCGACCTCGGACGGAGCATCGTCATCAAACTCAAGCCCGCAGGCAAGGCGGACCTTATGCTCAATCTCGTCGGCGCAATCGGGGTGTTCGCGCAGGAACGCCTTGGCGGCCTCGCGACCGTTGCCGAGCTTGTCCTCGCCATAGGCAAACCAGGAGCCCATCTTCTTGCAGATGCCGCACTCGACAGCCATGTCCAGAATCGAGCCCTCCTTAGAGATACCCGTACCGTACATGATGTCGAACTCAGCAGAACGGAACGGAGCTGCCACCTTGTTCTTAACGACCTTGGCGCGCACGCGGTTACCGATAACCTCGTCCTTAAGCTTAATGCTGTCGATGCGGCGAATGTCGATACGCACCGAAGAGAAAAACTTAAGAGCGCGGCCGCCCGTCGTGGTCTCGGGGTTGCCGAACATGACGCCGATCTTCTCACGCAGTTGGTTAATGAAGATGCACGTCGTGTTGGACTTGGACAGCGAGCCGGCGAGCTTGCGGAGCGCCTGACTCATCAGGCGAGCTTGCAAACCGACCGTGGTATCGCCGATTTCTCCCTCGATCTCGGCACGCGGGGTCAGCGCGGCGACGGAGTCGACGACGATGGCATCGATGGCACCAGAACGCACAAGCATGTCAACGATCTCGAGCGCCTGCTCACCCGTATCGGGCTGGGAAATGAGCACCTCGTCGATATCCACGCCGATGCGCGCGGCATACGTGGGATCGAGCGCGTGCTCGGCATCGATAAATGCCACAACGCCACCCATTGCCTGGGCCTCGGCCAGGATCTCGAGCGAAAGCGTCGTCTTACCGGAGGACTCAGGACCGTAAATCTCGACGATACGGCCGCGCGGCACGCCGCCGATACCCAGCGCGGCATCGAGGGCCAGGGCGCCCGTGGGAATGGCCTCGACCTCGAGCTCGGGACCACCGTCGCCGTACCTCATGATGGAACCCTGGCCGAATTTCTTCTCGATCTCGGCCTTGGTGGTGGCGATCATCTCATCGCGCTCTTTACCCGTCGTGCGAGCATGAACGGTACGTACGGGACCTGAATTCTTGGCCATGAATAGCCCTCCTCTTAACAACCTGCATCGATAATAAACGAACCGCTGTTCGTGGTCAACCGTTCAGATAAATCATATGCAGGCGGTCTTTCCAAAACCCAACCAAACGCCGACCAAACACTGACCAAATGCTTGACCACAAAGGGCCAAATAAGAACAAGGAAGGCAAAAATATACCTATGACCAGCACAAACGCTAAATTCGCCAGAGGTCCCTATCTCCACAATTAAGGGGCTCTAAGGCCCCTTAAAACACGTCTATTCCATAGAATTGAGCACAAGGGCAATGCGTCCCAATGCCTCCGCGACCGCATGGGTACGAACACACGAACGGTCACCCTCATAGTGGCAGCGCACAGAGTCCACAACCGGCACTTCCCCATCAGCCGCGCGATACGCCCAGCCAATATAGAAGGTGCCAGCCGGATCGTCCTCAGTGCCGCCACCGGGGCCGGCATAGCCCGTCGCGCTCACGGCAATATCGCTCTGATACAGCTCCAACGAACCGGCAGCCATCTCGCGCGCCGTCTGATACGACACCGCGGTATAGCGGTCGAGCGTTTCCTGCTCAACACCCAGCACACGATGCTTGATCTCATCGCAGTAGGTCACCGCACCGCCACGAAGCACCGCCGAGGCACCCGGGATATCGGCAATCGTCGAGGCGATCATGCCCGCCGTCAACGACTCCGCCGTCGACACCGTCACACCACGGGCACTCGCGCGCTCGACAATATCGCGTGCCAGCTCCTCGTTGTTTGCGGCGATCTGCAAATAAGACTCCGTCATACCCACCAGGACCTAGACCGAAAAGACGATCTTGCGGCAGTTCCAGAAGTACTGAGCGCCCGAGATAACGGTCAGGATAACGGCCACGGCGTATAGGAAGCGTGAGACGCCATAGACACCGAGCAACAGCTCCGCAGGCCCCAACTGGAGGCCGGTCATCGCAAAGACGCACAGGTAGCCGCAGATGGAGACCATCGTGGTCGCCGTCTTGTACTTGCCGAGCTTATCGGCGGCAATGACCACACCGGCCGCACTCGCGACCATGCGAAGGGCGCTCACCAACAGCTCGCGGAACAAGATAATGAACACGGACCACACGGTCACCGCGCCAAAATCCAAGAACAGCAGCAGGGCCGAAAACACGAGCAGCTTATCGGCGATGGGGTCCAAGAATTTACCGAAGTCGGTGATCTCGTTGCGCGAACGCGCCAGATAACCGTCGACCTTATCGGTGCACGACAGGATCACATACAGAATGAAGGCAGCGGCGGCGAGCGGGCCGTCGAAGGTGCTCCAATCCGTACCGGCAACACTCGTGTGAGAAAGCGCCGACACGATCATGAACACCGGGATAAAAACGATGCGAACGCACGTCACGATGTTGGCGGGCGTCCAAACACTCGTCAGTTCCTTATTGCTCTCGTTTGCCACGATGCTCTCCTACTCCACAACATGGCC
>CAUDDU010000144.1 GCA_958448375.1 uncultured Collinsella sp. | reverse complement strand
CGCATTGATGCGCTCGTGAGCGTATTTGGCATAGATGATATGCCTCCGGTCACACTCAAGACCGTTGAATACGGCAAACTGTCCCTTGGGGTCGCTCACGGTATCCATAAGCGATGTGCCTATGAGCACCAATCCGCGCACCCGAGACGACAGCGCCTCGAGGCCACCGGGAACTGGATTGGCAACCGCCGTGCAGGCAAGGCCCTGCTCGTCCAGAGCAGAAACCGCCAGCGCAACTCCGCCGCCAAGACCCTCGCCCCATGCAAAAATGCGGTCGGGGTCCACGCCATCAAGATTGCGCGCGACCTTCGCCAACGCGCAGCCCCAACGGACGCGCTCGACAAAAGCGGGCGAAGCAATCCCCCGCTGCAGGTCGTCCGCACCAGCAACATCGTCATCCAGCGCGAGGACGGCATACCCCATGGCGGCAAATCTCGTCATGTGATGCCAGCCGCGCACAGGCCGATCGATGTCGTGGAACATCAGGCACAGCGGCACACGCTCAGATACTCGGGCACGACCAACAGGCTCAATCAAACGAGCGTGGACCGCATCGTCACCGAGCTCAAAGGAGACCTCCGAGTAACGGGCGCAGGGGTTAACAAAGTCAATCGCCGTAATGGCCAGGCCTTGAATCTCAAGATTCGAAGCGCATGTCTCTAAATCAGAAACATCTGCTTGGACATCACCGTGCCAGTCCCGATATTCTGCGAGCCTTGACGAAACCGTTCCAGCAATCCCCGCAAGCTCGGGGACAATCAGCTCATCGATATTGCTCTCGCACTTAGACATGAGCCTCCCCTCCCTCACAGAAAAACGGAATGATCAGATCATCAAAGTCCTGAATCTCCTCGTGGCCAAAGCCCTCAAAGAACTCATGACGCTTATCGCAGGTCAGGTTGTTGTAGACCGCAAACTGCGTCGCCGGCGGACAGACGATATCAGCTGTGCCCGTGCCAAACAGAACGGAGCATTTGACCATGGGGGCAAAGTTCTTGGAATCGAAGTACGCCAGTTTGGCATAGGCTTCGTCAATATGAGCCGAGTCCTCGTCAAACCAGCGCGACCAATAGCGCAGGCCCTCGTAGGCAATATCGTCGGCGTCCAGATCCCAAACCAGGCGGAAGTCCGATAAGAAGGGATAGAGGATGGCGGCGCGATTGATAAGCTCGCTGTTAAGCGCGCAGGTCGCAATACCCAAACCGCCACCCTGCGATGCGCCGTTCACATACACGCGGGTAAGATCGATGCCCTCGAGCTCGCGAACGATACGGCACAGAATGCGGATATCCTGGTGCAAGCGGACATAGTAGAGGTTGGCCGGATCGCCGTCGATACCGGCGACGATATGGCCCGCGACCGTCGTGCCCTCAAATCCACCAATGTCCTCGGAGGGGCCTCCTTGGCCAGGACAATCGAGAGCAATGAGCGCCATGCCCATGCCAGCAAACGACGCCTGCTCAAACCAGCTGCGGCTCGCACCCGGATATCCATGGAACTGAAGCACCAGCGGCATGGGCTCCTCCGAGACCGGCTTGAGGTACTTGGCATGCAGGCGTGCGCCACACATGCCGGTATACCAGAGGTCGAAAAACCGACAGGTCGCGGAATCCGCAACCGAAGCCGCCTCAATCGCGTAGTCGAGCTCGACAGCGTCGGCCTCGGCCATGCGGTCCTTCCAAAAGAGATCGAAATCCGATGGACGGGGCATGGCGCCTCGATATTCACCAAATTGCTGTTGTAGCTCTTGAGCACTTGGCATGGCTCGTGAACCCAACCTTTCGAAATCGCAACGGAGGTGCGCCCGGCAAGGGAACCGGGCGCACGGGAGGGAAAGCGAGGCTACTCGCCGAGCTTGGGATGCAGCAGCGACGGCGCAGCGCCGAGCAGCATCTTGGTGTAGGGGTCCTGAGGGTGCTGGAAGACCTGCTTGGCCTCGCCCTGCTCGACGATCTTGCCGCCATTCATAACGATGATGTCGTCAGAGATATAGCGGACCGTCTGGATGTCATGGCTGATGAACACCATGGCCAGGCCGAGCTCCTTCTTAAGGTCGGTCAGCAGGTTCAGAATCTGCGCGCGGACCGAAACGTCCAGAGCCGAGGTGGGCTCGTCAGCGATGATGGCATCGGGGTTCAGCGACAGGGCACGGGCAATTGCGACGCGCTGGCGCTGGCCGCCCGAAAGCTGGCCGGGAAGAACCTCGGCGGCGGAGCTGGGCAGACCGGTGAGCTCCAAGAGCTCCTTGACGCGCTTCTCCTGCTCGGCCTCGGTACCCAGGTTGTGGACGCGCATGGGGTCGAGCAGTTGCTCGCGAACGACCATGCGGGGGTTGAGCGCCGTGGCCGGGTTCTGGAACACGACCGAGATGACGCGACCCATGTGGCGACGGTCCTCAGCGGTACGTTTGGTAACGTCCTTGCCCTTAAAGTAGACCTTGCCGCTCGTGGGGGCCTGCAGGCCGCACATGACGTTGGCGGTGGTGGACTTTCCGCAACCGGACTCGCCGACGATGCCGATGGTCTGTCCGGGCATGAGCTTAATCGTTACACCCTGGACGGCGTGAACCAGGTTGGGGTGCAGAATCGAGCCGGTACGGGTCCTAAAGGTGACGTGGACGTCATCAAGGAAGATGATCGGCTCGACGCCGTTGACTGCGGTCTCGCTCATCTACATCACCTCCGCGTGAGGGGTCAAACCATTTGCCTTGAGCACCTCGTCGGGGAGCTCGGAATAGAAGTGCTCGGTGCCGGGCACGCGCTTGAAGACCGGACGGGTGTCCAGGCCAATGCGCGGATGGCTCGAGCGGGGCGCGAAGCGATCGCCCTTGGGGAAATCGCGCGGGCTCGGAACGGCGCCGGGCACCTGGTGCAGGCGGCCCGAACCGCTCTCGATGGACAGGACGGAACCCAGAAGGCCGCGGGTGTACTCGTGAATCGGGTTGGTGAGCAGCTCCTTGGTGGGCGCCTGCTCGATAACCTGGCCGGCGTACATAACCGTGATGTTATGAGCGACCTCGGCGACCAGTGCCAGGTCGTGCGAAACGAAGATCATGGCAAAGCCGAGCTTGGCCTGAAGGTCGTTAAGCAGCTTGATGACCTGCTTCTGGACGGTAACGTCCAGAGCGGTCGTGGGCTCGTCGCAGATGACCAGCTTGGGGTCGCGGGTAAGGGCCATAGCGATCAGAACGCGCTGACGCTGACCACCGGAAAGCTCATGCGGATAGCTCTCGAGCGTACGCTTGGGGTCGAGGCCCACGAGCTCCAGGAGCTCCTCGGCGCTACGGGTGCCGCCGCGCTTGGTGAGCTGCTTCATCTGGGCGGAAATGAGCATGGAGGGGTTGAGCGAGGACAGGGCGTCCTGATAGACCATGGCGATATCGGTACCGCGCAGGCCGAACCACTCCTTCTTGCTCATCTTGAGCAGGTCGCGACCCTCCCAGAGAACCTCACCGGAAAGGTGCTCGTCATCGTCGGTCAGGCCCATGATGGCCAGCGTGGTGATGGACTTACCGCAGCCGGACTCGCCTACCAGGCCCATGGTCTGGCCGGGACGGACGTCAAAGTTAACGTGGTCGACGACGTTGATGTCACCGTGGTGCTCAAACTGGATGCAGAAATCGCGGACCGAAAGGATCGGCTCAACGGACTCATCGGGCACATGGCGGTCGTTACGCTTGAGTTCGACATCACGCAGGGCGCCAAGACGGGCGGACAGGGACTGAGCCTGCTCCTTGTAGGCGCGAACGGGATCGGAGACCAGCAGGTCGGCCTCGCGGCGCTTGGAGGAGTCGGTCGGATCCAGGGCGGCGGAG
>CAUDDU010000143.1 GCA_958448375.1 uncultured Collinsella sp. | reverse complement strand
CAATGCCTCAATCGTTAAATCGGCCTCGGGACGCGCCAGACGCGTGCAGGCAATCTCGAGCACCAGGCGCACGTCGCTCGCGCCCCTCATCTCCAGCGCGGCATCGTCGAGCACCGTCAGCACACGGGCCAGGCGGTCGGCAGGATGCTCGCCAAAGGCAGCGGCCTCGGCAGCAAGCGCCTCGGCCTGCTCGGAGCCGCCCTCAAACAGCTCGGCACGAGCACCGGCAACGCAGGCAACGTACACGTCACGCACGTGCGCCACCAGGTCGCGCGTCAGCTCCAGCAGGTCGTTTCCTTCCTCGACCTGC
The DNA here is from genome assembly GCA_958448375.1 of uncultured Collinsella sp. Taxonomy (GTDB): domain Bacteria; phylum Actinomycetota; class Coriobacteriia; order Coriobacteriales; family Coriobacteriaceae; genus Collinsella. The sequence continues at coordinate 3,518 of CAUDDU010000143.1, read as the reverse complement.
GTACGGATCAGTCCATAGAGCTCGGCAACATCGCGATCGGCAATGGCGCGGGAAAACTCGCCCAGAATCTGGTCCGAAACCTCGCCTAAAAGAGAGCGGGCGTCGTCCGCATGCACAGAACCGTTGCCAAAGACGCTCAGCTGCTCCAGCGTGGACAACGCGTCGCGCATGCCGCCCTTGGCATGGCGCGCCACGATAGCCAGCGCCTCATCGTCGTAATCGAAGCCCTCCTGCTCGCACACGTAGGACAGGCGATGCTCGATATCCTCGTTGCCGATGCGGTGGAAATCGAAGCGCTGGCAGCGCGAGAGGATGGTCTCCAGAATCTTTTGCGGATCGGTGGTGCACAGCACAAAGATCACGTGTGCCGGCGGCTCCTCGAGCGTCTTGAGCAGCGCGTTGAACGCCGCCGTCGTGAGCATGTGAACCTCGTCGATGATATAGATCTTGTACTTGCCGCGCACCGGGGCAAAGTTGACGGAGTTGATGATCTCCTCGCGCACGTTGTCCACGCCCGTGCGGCTTGCGGCATCAAGCTCGTAGACATCGGGGTGGTTGCCCTCGGCGATGAGCTCGCACTCCTCACAGGTGCCGTCGGGCATGCAGCCGCTTGCGCCCTCGGCGCGCGCCGCCTCGGCGTTGCGACACAGTAGCGCCTTGGCCAGAATGCGCGCCATGGTGGTCTTGCCCGTGCCGCGCGGTCCGCAGAACAGGTACGCGTGGGACAGACGCCCCTCGGTGATGGCGTGCTCGAGCGTCGAGACGATATGCTGCTGGCCCACCACGGAGTCGAAGGTGAGCGGGCGATACTTTCGGTACAACGATTCCATGGGTGCTCCCCCGGGTATACTGAGTCTTGTTGCCGCGACGGCCATGCGGTCGCACGGCATACTTCACTCATAATAACCCGTACGGCGAGCCCGCCGCGATAGGAGTCCAAAGAGCATGGCAGACGCAGAGAGCAACCTCGTTCCCTCCGAAGCAGCCGACCAGGTCGAGGTCGCGCTCGAGAAGCAGGCCGCAGCCGACGACGGCATCCTGTACCTCAACGAGTACCAGTACGAAAACGATCTAGTCACCGACTTCGCCCGCCTGGTCGCCTCACCCAGGCGTCGCGGCTCGCTGTATGTCGCCGCGGCAATTGCCGCGCTGCTCGGCATTGGCATGCTGGTGGCCGGCGGCAACTGGATCAAGTTTGGCGTCGTCCTGATCGTATTCGGCGCCTTTTTGGCCTGGTGGAGCAAAAACCTGCACCACACCCTCGCCCGCGACTTTATCGATGCCGTCGAGGCCGACGAGTCCATGGGTGGCCGCTATCGCCGCGTCGCCGCCAACGAGGACGGCCTGATGGTTTGGGGCAAGAGCGGCAAGTCGCAGTTCTTCCCGTTTGAAAAGCTCGACCACGTGCTCGACGGCGAGCGCATCTTTGTGGCCATGTTCGCCGACCAGGGCGTGACGATCCCTAAGGACACCTTTGTTCGCGGCGATGCCGAGCAGTTTGGCACCTTCCTTAAGGCACGCATCAACAAAAAACTCCGCATCGAGACCAAACGCAAGAAGATGAAGGCAGAAAAGGCCGCCGCCGAAGCCAAACAGGGCGACAAGCCCCAGGAGACCAAGGGCAAGCAGCGCAAGCAGAAGAAGAACAAGAAGAAGCGCTAACCCGAGCCGGGGTCCAAACTCCGGCCGCCTGCTTAGGCGTAACTTAGATTGACAGCGGAAACCGCATCCCGTTTTGGCGCTCCAAAGTGGGATGCGGTTTCCTTTTGAGCGCCCATCCGGAAAGCGCATCCCGCTCTACGCCAATATTCTGGGACGCAGTTTCCGCAGACCACCCCATTCGGAAAGTGCATCCCTTAATTTGGTCGCAAAGTGGGGTGCGCTTTCCGAGCGAGCCAAAACAGAGCCAAGCCAGACAGGCAACCTCGCATCCCGCTATCCTCCCCATGCACCCGAGCGTGCTACACTAGCAGCATCTATGCCACCGCGAACGGCTCGGCTCGGCGCCCGCCGCTCGCAAACGAACTTTAAACGCACGAGGGTTGGCCATGCCGCTTTTCTCGCAACATACCGCCCGGTTCTCGCCGGACGTTCCTTTGGAGGGCACCAGCTCTCGCGAGCTGCTCAAGCGGTACCAGCCGCTCGAGACACTTGCGACCGGCGGTTTTGGCTCCATCGAGATCTGCCGCGACACGCACCTGCGCCGCCGCGTCGCCATTAAGCGTATCCCCCTTATCAACGGTGCCGGCATGCCCGCCAGCGACATCATGGATGTCCTGCGCGAGGCGCACACCGCCGCCATGCTTCAACATCCCAATATCGTGCAGGTCATCGACTTTACGCACGACACAGCCTATGCCTACCTAGTCATGGAGTATGTCGATGGCATGTCGCTGGCCGAGTTTTTGCACCGCGTGGACGGCCACTCACTTACCTTTGACGAGGCCGCAGCTATTGCCGATGCCCTGGGCCAGGCGCTCACCTTCGCCCATAGTAATGGCGTACTCCACCTGGACATTAAGCCCGCCAACGTGCTCATCGACCACTCGGGCAATGTAAAGCTCACCGACTTTGGCATGGCGCGACTGTCGTCCGCCGGTGGCTTTGGCGGTTCGCGCGGCGGCACCATCGGCTACATGCCGCCCGAGCAGCTCGATATCGAGACCGGCACGGTCGACGAACGCGCTGATGTCTTTGCCCTTGCCTGTGTGATCTACGAGGGCCTGTGTGGCAGCGCCCCCTTTATGGCGGCCACGCCCGCCGACTCGCTCGGCCACATCATCGGCGGCGCCACCTATCCCAGCGAGCTGATACCACACTTTCCCCCGGGAGCCGAGAGCGCGCTCATGAGCGCGCTCTCCCCCATGCCGCAGGACCGCCCCAACAGCATCGAGGCATTTTGCGACCAGCTCCTTGCCGGTCTGGGCAGCGTGCGCGAAGGCCGTCGCAGCCTGGAGCAAATGGTTGGCGAGCTTTCGGATGACGAGCAGGAGCTCGACGATATCGAGCCGTCGCACTACGAGGACGACGCCATCGAGGTCGACCCCGCACTCGGCTGGGCGGGCACGCGCTGGAGCCATGCGCGCGACTACACCATGCGCACTATCTCGGCGCTAACGTGCGGCACCTTTAGCTTTTTGCTGATGCAAACGGCCGGGGTCGCGGCGCTTCCCGGCCTGGTCATTGCGGCTATCGCGATCGGAGCGGCGGCTGGCCTGGCCCCCCAGATTGGCTCGGCCATCTCGGCTGTGGGCTTTTTGGTGCTCATGGCCAACGCCACCATGCAGGCACAGGGCATCCTGTCGATGCTGCCCGTCGCGGTGATCTTTGCCGCCGCCATGTCCGGTTGGTGGATCGCCTGGGGTCGCACCGAGACTGCCGCGAGCGCCACGCTCACCTGTGCACTCGCGCTTGGCTGTCTGACCGGCAATACCTTCCTGGCAGCTGGGGTCGCCGCCGGCGTCGCGTCATTTTGGCTCGGCCCGGCAAGCGCCGCCGCGGCAACGGGCATGGGCGCG
>CAUDDU010000142.1 GCA_958448375.1 uncultured Collinsella sp. | reverse complement strand
GCAAGACGCCTACGTGCGAGCGATGCTGGAGGTCTGTGACCGTTACTCCGTTCCGGTGATTGACCTGTATGCGCAAAGCGGCATCAGCCCGTTTTTGCCGGAGCACCGCGAGCTCTATATGCCGGACGGTCTGCATTACAGTCCTGCCGGCTATGAGCGCCTGGCGCATCGCATCGCCGCGGGTCTCACCGCCGTTTGCCGCTAAAAGTCTGCCGTTTGCGGGGAATATAGGGTTAACGTTCACCCTATATTCCCCGTTCGCGTTACACTAGGGGTAACGTTCACCTATCGTTTATGTCAGAGGGGACAGCAATGGGTTGCAATCAAATCCTGGACCGTTATATCGAGCAGTTGATCGAAACCTCTACGCCGCAGGCGCCGGCTTGGAATATCGAAAAGATTCGCGCCGGCAAGGAGAACACCTGGAACTATATCGACGGCTGCATGATCAAGGCGCTCATCGAGCTGTACGAGATCACGGGTGAGCAGCGCTACCTGACCTTTGCCGATGACTACATCGATTTCTTTGTCCAGGACGACGGTACCATCAAGCATTACAACCCGCAGGAGTACAACCTCGATAACGTCAATGCGGGCAAGACCCTCTACAAGCTCTATGACCTGGTGGGCAAGCCCAAGTACCGTGCCGCCATGGATACCATCTATCGTCAGCTCGAAACCCAGCCGCGCACCAAAGAAGGCGTGTTTTGGCACAAGGCCGTCTATCCCAACCAGATCTGGCTCGATGGCATGTATATGGCCCAGCCGTTCTACATGCAGTACGAGCTGAGCTTCCACAACCGTCGTGCCTGCTCGGACAGCTTCCATATGTTCCAGGTCGTGCATGACCTGATGCGCAACCCCCTCAACGGTCTGTACTATCACGCTTACGACGCGAGCCGCAAACAGTTCTGGTGCGACCCGGTCACCGGCCTTTCGGCTAACTTCTGGCTGCGCGCCGAGGGCTGGTTTGCCATGGCACTCATCGATACCTGGGAGCTCATGCCGCCTTCGATGTCAGCCGAGAAGGACGAGATTCGCAAGATGTTCCACGACCTGATCGATGCCATGCTGCCGTATCAGGACGAGAAGACCGGCATGTGGCATCAGGTCATCAACCTGCCCAATATCGCCCCCAACTACCTGGAGGAGTCTGGTAGCGCGATTTTTGCCAATGCCATCATGAAGGGCGTGCGTCTAGACGTGCTGGGCGAGCGTTACTACCAGTACGGCCGTCGCGCCTTCGACGGCATCTGCGAGACCTGCCTGTCCGAGCATGATGGGCAGCTGGCGCTCGACAACATCTGCCTGGTTGCGGGCTTGGGAAACACCGCGCACCGCGAGGGCACGTTTGGTTACTACATGAGCGAGCCTATCGTCAAAAACGATGCGAAGGGCGTGGCGCCGCTGGTGCTTGCCTATATCGAGACCATGCATCACGACAAACTGGCCGGTAAGCGCGATCCGCTCGCCCCCTCGGGCGTGTGCTCCATCGAGGACCCGTTTGGCGGATACACTCCGGGCATCAATGCCCGTAAGGGGTGTGAATAGCATGGAGGCCATTACTCCGGGCGTACGTTTACACGACCTTCCGCAGGGGACCGTAGAGGAACGTATTCGCATGGCAGGAGAGCTGGGCTTTTCGTGCATTCAGCTGCCGAGCAAGGTACTCTACGCATCGATGGGGATTGATCGAGTCGGCCTGACCAGCGAGCTTGCCAACCATTTGCGTGCGGTGCTCGACGAGGCGGGCATTTCGGTTGCCGTGCTCGGCTGCTACAAGAATCTGGCGACGCCCGATCGACAACAGCTCATGGATAACATTGCCGAGTACGAGGCATGCCTGAATTTTGCCCAGATGCTCGGCGGATGCCCGGTTGGCACCGAGACCGGTCGTCCCAATGCGCAAAATCGCGTTGCTGGCGACCGCATGACCGATGAGGCGCTCGAGGCTTTTATGGACGGGCTCGCATACGTCTGCGAGCGTGCCGAGGCCGTTGGTGGGCAAATACTAATTGAGCCCGGCTGGAACGAGACGGTCAGCACGCCGGATCGTTGCCGCGAGGTGCTGGAGCGCGTCTCGAGCCCGGCGCTCGGCGTGATCTACGATCCGGTATCGCTGCTGCACCCTAGCGTCGTTGGCGAGGCGCAGGAAATCACAGCGCGCATGCTCTACTTATGCGGCAGCAAGATTCGCGTGCTGCACGCCAAGGATTTTGAGGTCGTCGACAACGAGGACAAAGCCGGTTGGTGCGACGGTACGGGTTCGCGCCTGGTGTGTCACGGCGTGGGCGAGACGGGGCGCTATGACTTTGAGCCCGTGGTGGCCTGGGCGGCTGCCGCCTGCCCTGGGATTCCCTGTGTGGTCGAGAACAGCGTGCCGTCGACGGCGGCTGACTGCCTAGCGACACTCGAGCACATGTCCGCTCGCTGCGGGGCTCCGCATTGCGAGTTGTAGCATCGGCTTTTGCCGTGGCGGTCGATTAAGTTTGCCTGACTGGGGCAGCGGTGAAGGGTCTTTATCGTTGCCCCATTGGATTACATCAAAAAGGGGAGTTGCGTGGCTATCCACATTGTCGAAGAGGCGAATCGTTGCCTAGGTTGCAAAAGGGCGTTCTGTCAGCTTAAGGGCTGCCCGGTTCAGACGCCTATTCCTCAGGTCATCGACCTGTTCAAGCAGCGTCGTCTAGAAGAGGCGGGCGAGCTACTGTTCCAGAACAATCCCATGAGCGCGGTCTGCTCTATGGTGTGCAATCATTCGGGCCAGTGCGAGGGCGCTTGCATTCAGGGCCGTAAGGGCGCACCCGTGCATTTTTCGAGCATCGAGAACTATATCTCGACAGCGTATTTGGACCGTAAGGAGTGGAAGCCCGCACCGTCGTGCGGTAAACAGATTGCCGTGGTCGGTTCCGGTCCCGCTGGTATTACCGTGGCTATCAAGATGGCCCAGCTGGGCTGTGCCGTCACGGTATTTGAGCAGCGTCCCGAGATTGGCGGTGTGCTGGAGTACGGTATCCCCGAGTTCCGTCTGCCGCGCTCGCTCGTGCAAAAGTACCGCCACGTGATGTGCTCGCTCGGCGTGCGCGTGCGTCCGTCGACCACCATCGGCGGTGCGCTCCACATCGACGATCTGCTGCGTGACGGCTACGATGCGGTCTTTGTTGGTACCGGTACTTGGCGAGCTCGAAAGCTGGGTATTCCCGGCGAGTCGCGCGGCAACGTGCTGTTTGGTATCGATTATCTGGTCGATCCTACGAGCGTGGCAATTGGGCAGAACGTGGCGGTTATCGGCGCCGGCAACGTGGCCATGGATGTTGCCCGCACAGCCCTGCGATCGGGCGCTCGCAAGGTCACCGTGTATGCCCGATCGCGCCATATCTCTGCCATCGATGATGAGGTGGAGCTGACCGAGCTTGACGGTGCCGAGATTATGTGCGGCAAGGCGATCTGCGCCATCGACGATAACGGTCCGGTGTTCGAGACAGCTATCTTTGACGAGGACAACAACGTGGTGGGCTACGAAGAAGAGCTCGACCACGTGTCCGCCGACACGGTTGTGATTGCGGCGTCTCAGGTGCCCAAGGACAAGCTCGTGCTTACAACTGGCGGTCTGGAGACCGACCACCGTGGCCTGCTTTCGGTCGACGAGCACGGCATGACCACCGTACCTGGCGTCTTTGCCGCCGGCGACGTGGTCAACGGCCCGCTCACCGTGGTCCACGCCGTAGCTGGCGCCAAGCTCGCCGTCGAAGGCATGACCACCTACCTGGGCCTCTAACTCCATCTCATCCATCGGTTGCGGTGAAATACGGACTGTCTTGGCTGTCAAAAGCCTTATCTACTCC
>CAUDDU010000141.1 GCA_958448375.1 uncultured Collinsella sp. | reverse complement strand
ATAATGCCTCGGTGCAGGTAGCAGAAATCGCCCAGACCTTTGGCGTGTCCTCCGTCACCGCCCGCGCCGACCTGGACGCGCTCGCCGAAGCAGGCAAGCTGCGCCGCACACATGGTGGTGCCGTATCGCTCCACAAACGCCTGACCGTTTCCACGCAGGATCGCCGCATCAATGTCAACGTCGCTGCCAAGCAGGCCATCGCGCAAAGCGCCATCGAGCTTGTCAATGACGGCGACACGCTGCTCGTCGATTCGGGCACCACGGCGCTTGAGTTCGTCCGGCTCCTCGACCAGCGCGACGGCATCACCGTTATCACGGCCGACATTACCATCGCTGATTATATCGACGAGAGCATGCCCTCGGTCGATGTCGTCATGCTGGGCGGGGCACTGCGCAAAGGTCATCGCTATCTGTACGGCCCACTTACCATGCAGGCGCTCCAAATGGTCCACGCCGACCTTGCCGTCATGTGCCCCGGCGCTTTTGTTCCCGGCTGCGGCTTTACGACCGACTTTCCGCAGATGGCCGAGACCAAAGCGGCTATGGTCGGTGCCGCCCGTCAAAGCGTCGCCCTCATGGATGCCAGCAAGGTCAACGGACGTGGCATGTACCGCTTTGCCGAGCTTACCGACGTCGACACCATCGTGATGGACCGCGACCCCGATCACACCGTAGCCACCTCAATCGCCGATATCGTCGACGACGCCCGCCCAAATCTCGTCATCGCCGGCGCTTAAACAAAAACCACCACAAAGGTGCCTGTCCCCTTTGTGGTGGTTGTGATGGCTGAGCGTCAAAAGTGAACGTGTCGCTACTTGGACAGCTCGTCGGCGAGGGCCTCGATCTGAGCGCGCGAGGCGTCGTTGAGCGAACCCAGGACGGTCACTTTGTTCTTCGTCAGGGTGATGTCCTTCATGCCCTCGAGCTCCTTGGTCATAACCTTGGCAGCCGCGGGTGCCCAAGAGCCGGCCTCGACGAGCGCCACCGTACGGTTCTGGTAGGCGTGCTCGGCGAGTGTATGGATGAAGGTGCTCATGCACGGGAAGATCTCGCCCTGATAGGTGATGGAAGCGAGCACCAGACGGTCGTAGCGGAACGCATCCTCAACGGCCTCGGCCATGTCGTCACGAGCCAGGTCAAAGACGGAGACCTTCTGGCCGCGAGCCTCAAGCGCAGATGCGAGCTCCTCGACGGCAACCTTCAGATGGCCATACACGCTCGCATAGGCGATCGTGATGCCCTCGTCCTCGGGCTGGTAGCTCGACCAGGTGTTATAGGTATCGAGGTAATAGCCCAGATTCTCGGTCAGCACGGGGCCGTGGAGCGGGCAGATGATCTGGATGTCCAGGTCGGCGGCCTTTTTGAGGACGGCCTGCACAAACTTGCCGAACTTACCGACGATGCCAAAGTAGTAACGGCGCGCTTCGCAAGCCCACCCTTCCGGATCCTCGATGTCGTTGGCGCCAAACTTGCCAAAGCCGTCGGCACTAAAGAGCACCTTGTCGGTGGACTCGTAGGAGAAAATCACCTCGGGCCAGTGAACGTTGGGAGCGCCGATAAAGGTCAGGCTGTGGCCGCCCAGATCGAGCACATCGCCCTCTTTGACGACCATTTTGCGCTCGGGGAAGTCGGTGCCAAAGTAGTTGACCATCATGCGGAAGGCGCCCATGCTGGCCACAATCTGTGCCTGGGGATAGCGCTCCATAAAGGCGGCAATACCGGCGGAGTGATCGGGCTCCATGTGATGGACGATCAGGTAGTCAGGCGTACGGCCATCGAGCACGGCCTCGAGGTTGCCGAGCCACTCGTCAACAAAACCGCCGTCGACTGAATCGGCGACAGCGATCTTTTCGCCCAAGATAACGTAGCTGTTGTATGCCATGCCGTTCTCGGACACGTCGTACTGGCCCTCGAACAGGTCAATGTCGTGATCGTCGACACCGATGTAGCGGATATCCTTGGTGATCTCCATCAGGCAAAGCCTCCTAGATAGACAAAAGAACCCGTCTATCATAACACTCGGCAGTATCCCAACTGTTATCTGCCAGCATCCATACCGATTGTTATTGAAATACGATAAATCGCCGTTGACCTGCACAAACTATGCGCGCAGTATCGCCGTGCTATGTCGAATAATGAGCTGGCCGGGAATACGAATGGCAACGGTTTTGCCCGCCGTACCCGCCTCGGGAACCGCATGCTCAAACACCTCGCGTCCGCGCTGATGTAGATCGAATCGCACGGTCGTGAGCTCGTTGTGTGCCACAAAATCATCGAGCGAATCGTCGACGCCCACCACGCTCACGTCCTCGGGCACGCGTAGGCCGCTATCACGCAGCGCGGCAATCGCGCCATTTGCCATCTGATCGTTTGCCGCGTAAATCGCCGTCATGGTGCGGTCGTGCTCGGCCAGATATCTGCCGGCCTCGTAACCGCTGTTGGCAGACCAGTCGCCCTCGAGCGGCGTCTGCGGCTTAATGTGCCTACGCTCGAGCGCATCCTGCCAACCGGCTCGACGAAATTGCTCGTCGACCGAGAACGACGGGCCGCCAATATAGCGAATTTGCTCATGCCCCAGCTCAAACAGGTGATTCATAAGCAAGAGCGAGCAGCCGTAATGATCGGAGTCTACCGTGGTCACCCGCGGGTGCGCGTACATGGTAACGATGACCGTGCCAATGCCCGGCAGTGGATCAAACGTCTCAAAATCGGGCGCCATACGGCTCATGCCGATAATGATGCCGTCCACCGGCAATGCGGCCATACGACGCGTGGCCTCGGCAAGCGAAAACTCCTCGGTCTTGGACATCTCGACCAGCGTGATGGCGCAATTATGCTCGCGAGCAGCGCTGGCGATGCCGTCGATCATTGAGAGGTTGCCGAACTTGGTGACATCGTTGACGCACAGGCCGACCGAATGATAACGGCCGTCGCGCAGCGAGCGACCGGCATAACTCGGACGAAAGCCGAGCTTTTGCATAGCGGCCTGTACGCGCTGGCGCGTCTGCTCGTTAACGTTAGGCAAGCCGTTGGCGACGCGCGAAACCGTCTGCTGCGAAACGCCGGCAGCGCGGGCGACGTCGGCCATGGAGACCGGACGCGAACTGGTATCGTTGGACGGGCGCCTTGCCACAGGATCACCTTCACCCTTGCGAGATCTGAATAGCGTGAATGCCGGCCCGGGCAGAAATACATCCCGCGCCGAGGCCCGCTATCGTCGGACGCATGTTAACGTACTCTACTTTTTCTATCTGCATCTCTTCTGCTTTATAAGTCCATACGGCAGTACCGTTCACGGCTGAATTTCTACCGATTACCAGATTCTCAAAAAGTGACAAGCGATGTGTTATGAGTACGTTAACATAGCCCGTAACGTGCGGTATTGTGAACACTTGGTTCATGCCGCTTCAAGTTGTTAACGTACTCATAACGACGCAAAACCCACCCGTGCGCGCCAAGGAAAGGACTCCCATGACCACCCCCGACGAAAAGACATTCGCCACGCTCACCAAGCTGTTCGAGGAGGAGTTTGGCCCCATCGGCGACCGCCAGGTGCTCTACGTGCACGCGCCCGGCCGTTCCGAGATCAGCGGCAACCACACCGACCACGAGGGTGGCCACGTTATCGCCGGCTCGCTCGATGTCGCCGTCGACGGCATCGCCGTGGCAACCGATTCCAACAAGGTTCGCGTTGCCGACGAGGGCTATCCCACGTTTGAGATCGCGCTCGACACGCTAGACGTTCAGGAGTCCGAGAAGGGCACGTCCGCAAGCCTCGTGCGCGGTAGGGCCCACGAGGGCGCAGCCCTTGGCGTTGAGCCCAAAGGCTTCGACTTTGCCTTTACC
>CAUDDU010000140.1 GCA_958448375.1 uncultured Collinsella sp. | reverse complement strand
CAACTGGCTTCGCGACCAGATTCATGAGCTGCGCGCCAAGACGGATAAGCCCTTTGGCGTCAACGTCATGCTCATGAGCCCGTTTGCCGACGAGGTCGCGCAGGTCGTGATTGACGAGCGAGTGCCGGTCGTCGTGACGGGCGCCGGCAATCCCGCCAAGTACATGAAGGCGTGGAACGAGGCGGGCATCAAGGTCATCCCGGTCGTTGCCTCGGTGGCGCTGGCGCGCCTCGTGGCACGTCGTGGAGCCACGGCGGTTGTTGCCGAGGGTACCGAATCGGGCGGCCATATTGGCGAGACCTCGACGATGGCGCTGGTGCCGCAGGTCGTCGATGCGGTTGACATTCCCGTCGTGGCCGCCGGCGGTATTGCCGACGGCCGCGGCGTGGCGGCCGCCTTTATGCTGGGCGCCGAAGGCGTGCAAGTGGGTACGCGCTTTCTGGTCGCAGACGAGTGCACCGTCTCGGAGCAGTACAAAGAGATGGTCCTGAAGGCCAACGACACTTCGACGCGTGCGACCGGTCGCTCGACGGGACATCCAGTGCGCGCCCTCAAGAGCCCCTTCACCAACGCCTATGCCAAGAGCGAGGGTTCCGGCGCGAGTGCCGAGGAGCTCGGTGCTATGGGAACCGGTGCGCTGCGTAAGGCCGCCAAGGACGGCAACTACGAAGAGGGTTCGTTTTTGTGTGGACAGATTGCCGGCATGGTCAACGAGCGCCAGAGCGCACGCGAAATCGTTGACGACCTGGTCGATGGCGCCGAGCACGTCCTGAAGGGTGCGTGCGCATGGGTGGCGTAGCGTTTTTGTTTGCCGGCCAGGGTGCCCAGCACCCCGCGATGGGCGTCGACTTGATCGAGACATCGCCGGCGGCCGCCGAGGTGTTCGCCATTGCCGACGAGGTGCGCCCGGGGACCAGCGAGCAATGCCGGAGTGCCTCCAAGGAGGAGCTCTCGCAGACCGAGAACACGCAGCCGTGCGTGTTCGTTCACGACCTGGCAGCGGCTGCCGCCCTGCGTGAGCGCGGCGTGGTACCTGCCGCCTGTGCGGGATTCTCGCTGGGCGAGGTCGCCGCGCTCACCTTTGCGGGGGCGTTCGATACGCGAGCGGGCTTTGAGCTCGTGTGCGAGCGCGCGGCGCTGATGGCCGCGGCTGCCGAGCGCCATCCGGGCGGCATGCGCGCCGTCATCAAGCTCGATGCGGCGCAAGTCGAGGGCCTGGCAAAACAGGCCGGCGAGGACTGCTGGCCAGTCAACTACAACAGCCCACAGCAGACGGTTGTGGCCGGAGCGCCCGAGGCGCTGCAGGAGCTCGACGTCCTAGTAAAAGAGGCTGGCGGCCGCGCCATGAAGGTCGCGGTGTCGGGTGCATTTCATAGCCCCTATATGGCCGAGGCGACCTGTGGCCTTGCCGCATATATTGAGGCCGGTCACGCGCCGTCCCCGTTGCTCATTCCTGTTTTGGCAAATATGACAGCGGCGCCCTATCCGGCGGATCCCCAGACGGCATCGGATGTCTTGGCCAATCAGGTGAGCCATGCCGTACGCTGGGTCGATACGCTGCATGCTCTGCAGGATCAAGGCATCGACACATTTATTGAGGTCGGCCCCGGCAAAACGCTGTCCGGCCTGGTCAAGCGTACGCTGAGCGACGTTCGTGTGTATTCGTGCGAGACGGCCGAGCAGGTCGCAGCTATTGCCGACGAGCTCGCATAGTCCACAGGGCTGTAACCCGAAAGGAATGACATGGGCAACTTGAACAATGGCGCGCTCGAGCGCAACGACTCACGTCGCGTGGCACTGGTCACGGGCGGCTCGCGGGGTATCGGCCGCGCCTGCGCTATCGGTCTGGCGGAGGATGGCTACGATATCGCCGTCGTCTATGCCGGCAGCGTCGATGCGGCGCGCGAGACGTGCGACGCCTGCGAGGCGGCTGGCGCCACGGCGCGCTCATATCAATGCGACGTGGCCGACCCCGCTGCCGTCAACGCGTGCGTGGAAGCGGTCCTCAACGACTTTGGCTCCATTTGGGCGCTCGTCAACAACGCTGGCATCACCCGCGATGGCCTGCTCATGCGCATGGGCGATGACGCCTTCGATCGCGTGCTCGATGTCAATCTTAAAGGAACGTTTAACACGACGCGCGCGCTCACCAAGACCTTTATGCGCCAGCGCGGCGGCTGCGTCGTCAACATGAGCTCGGTCGTGGGCCTGATGGGCAATGCCGGGCAAGCCAACTACGCTGCCTCCAAGGCGGGCGTGATCGGCCTGACCAAGGCGGTGGCGCGCGAGCTTGCGCCCCGCGGCGTACGAGTGAACGCGGTTGCCCCCGGGTTTGTCGAGACGGATATGACAGCAAAGCTCTCTGAGAAGGTGCGTACGGTAACCGAGGAGCAGATTCCCCTTAAGCGTATGGCGCGCCCCGAGGAGGTGGCCGGCGTAGTGCGCTTTCTGGCGAGTGATGCGGCTGCCTACATTACGGGTGAGGTCGTGCGCGTCGACGGCGGAATGGCGATGTAGAAACCAGGGCCGAAGAACGGCTTGGATGAGGAGACCATGATGGAACAGAGAGTTGCAATCACCGGTATCGGTGCCGTGTCGCCGCTCGGCAACACCGCGCTTGCCACCTGGGCGGCAATGTGTGCTGGCACGTGCGGCATCGGCCCGATCACGCACTTCGATACCGATGCGTTTGCCGTCAAGGTGGCAGCCGAGGTCAAGGGCTTTGACGGCAACGAGTACTTTGGCAAGCGTGACGCCAAGCATCTCGACCCCTGCGTTCAGTTTGCGATGGCGGCTTCGGACGAAGCCATGCACGATGCGGGCTTTGATGTCGAAGGCGCCATCGATCGCGAGCGCTTGGGCGTCTACGTGGGCTCGGGCGTGGGCGGCATGCAGACGCTTGTCGACAACGTCCACACGATTGCCGATCGCGGGCCTCGTCGCGCATCGCCCTACATGATCGCGATGATGATCCCCAACATGGCTTCGGGCAACATCGCGATTCGCCATAAGGCAAAGGGCCCGACCCTGCCCGTGGTGACCGCGTGCGCAACCTCGGCCCATGCGGTGGGTGAGGCGTTCCGCGCCATCAAGCACGGCTATGCCGATGCAATCCTGGCCGGCGGCGCCGAGGCCGCCATTATCCCCGATGCCGTTGCGGGCTTTACGTCCTGCCGCGCATTGACCACCAACCCCGATCCCGCGACGGCTTGTCGCCCGTTCGATGCAGACCGCGACGGCTTTGTGATGGGCGAGGGCGCCTGCGTGCTCGTGCTCGAGGGTATGGAGCACGCACAGGCTCGCGGTGCGCACATTTACGCCGAGGTCGTGGGCTACGGCAACACCGATGACGCCTACCACATCACGAGTCCCGACCCGGACGCGGCAGGTATCGCCCGTGCGATATCGTTGGCGGTGGCCGAGGGCGACGTTAAGCCTTCCGAGGGCCTCTACATCAACGCCCACGGCACCTCGACCAAGCTCAACGATTCGTCCGAGACTGCGGGCATCAAACGAGCGCTCGGCGAGGACGCGGCGCGCGCCGCACATGTCTCGTCGACCAAGTCGATGACCGGCCACATGATCGGTGCCACGGGCGCCATCGAGGTCATGGCCTGTGCCATGGCGCTCGAGCAGGGTGTGGTGCCGCCGACCATTAACTACCACACGCCCGATCCCGCCTGCGATCTTGACTACACGCCCAATCGCGCGGTTCGCGCCGACCTTACCTGGGCGCTTTCGACCAATCTGGGCTTTGGCGGACACAATGCCGCCATCGCGCTGCGTAGATATGCAAGGAGCTAGAGCATGGATTCCAAAAGACTTGCTGAGATAGCTGATGTTATGGAGGACCGCGGCCTCAC
>CAUDDU010000139.1 GCA_958448375.1 uncultured Collinsella sp. | reverse complement strand
CGTTGCCACTTGCATCGGTAAACACCAGCTCGTACTCGCACGGCAAAACCTTGCCTTGGGCGGGTTCTTCCTGGATCAAGTTGACCGAGAAGAGCGAGTTGGTCACTCGGCGTCCCTCACTTAGTACGCGCAGCGTCGCCGCGCGCGTGTCGACAAAGTCCTTGGAACCCGAGCGCGCACGCCAAAAACCGATAACGGGCACGCAGAGCTCCTGCAGGCTCATGCCGCCGTGGACGTAGTTGTTAGTGCCGCCGGGACGCTTGAAGTGCACATTCTCGCGCGGGGCAAACCCCTCAAAACCGGCGCCCAAACGTCCCATGTCAACATTAACAAACACCCCGCGCACCTCGTCCGAAAGCTCGTCCACGGCCTCGTTGGGCACCACCAGATGACGCTTGCCGCACATGACGGGAGCGTCAAGGACGGAAAGGTCCGGCTTGCCGAGCATCTGGCACTCGCTGAGCTCCCGACGCGTGTAGATAAAGCCGTGGTCCGCCGTTATAACAACACGCGCGCCCGGGGCGTCGGTGCACACGCGTCGCGCCAATGCGGCAAGTTCCTCCACGGCGTCCGCACAGGCACCGAAGACGTCATCCTGCGTAGCGGCCTTCTCGCCCGTGGCATCGATCTTGTTGTGATAGAGGTAGACGAGTTTTGAGTCCTTGAGCAGCGCCTTGCGTTCGGTTCCCGTCATGTTGAGGTATGTGCTCGAGCGTAAAGCGCGGGCCGTGGGCTCAACATGGGTAAGCACGGCCTCGCGTTGCGGAGTCGTTGCGGTGGGCATGCCGTCAGCCAACACAAACGAGCCATCCGCTGCAAGTTCAAGCGTTTGGTGTGGCAGCAGCGCAGGCATACCTACCTCGGTAATGGAGGGAAAGACCGCCTGCATACTAGAAACCTTGACGTTGCCGCCGCGCTCGCGCTCGAGCAGCGCCGCAACGTCGCGGGCCACCTCATAGCGCAACGCGTCACTCACGATAACGACTGTCGTTTTAGCAGAGCCCACATAGGTGGGCAGCACATGCCAGTAGAACTCATTCTGCCGCGCAGGGCCATCGATGTAGCCGCAATCGGCCCACTCCCCTTGCGCAGCAGCCGCCCAGCAGGCATTGGCATCCGCCAAGAACCAGTTGCTGTAGAGATTCTCCGCCCAGTCCGCCACGGCGCGGGCAGGTTCCTCGAGTACATCGCACTCGACGGAGCGCGCCCGCAGATACGCGGTGCACATATGACGATAGGCGGCATCCATGGCATACCAATCGGACGTGTAGGCATCCCACACCTGCTGGGGCTGCGCCAGATGGAAGCCGCCCGCGTGCGCCTGCCTAAACGCGCACATATCGGCCACAGCGGCAAGCAGGTCAAAGTAGCTCTCGACACGACGGTACCAGCTTAGGTCGCAGCGACGCGCCGCAAAGGCGCGCGCATCCTCAACACGGTCCGCGCCCTGGGCAAACGAGCAGAACAGCTGCGAGAGCACGGCCTCATTGACGCACGGAAACACATCAAGCGAGGCCAGCACATCGATCGGCAGAGCCTCAAACCGCGCAAAGAGCCCGCGGACATCCTCCACCAAACGACAGATCTCAAATAGGTCCTCGCTCGATGCCTGGGTATCGGCGGCCTGGTCCCACGTGCGCACCGCCTCAAGGCAATAGGGACCGTAGGCGGGAGCCACATAGCTTTCGAGCCCCTTGAGCGCTCCCTCGGGAAGCGCGGTTGATGCCGCCGTAAGGAGCACATGGGATGCAAGCATAAGCAATGAGTCACGCTCGTAAAGCGGCCCATCAAACCCATAGCAACGCACAATGAAGACAGAGAGCACATCGCGCACGCAGTACTTGTCCGCCAACTCAGCCAGCGCCTCGGGACCCTCGTGCAGCAGCATGGTCATACAGCCACGCAGCACAAACGCGGGGCGCGCGTCACCAGGCTCTTTACCGCCAAAAATCACCGTAAGGATGCCGAGTTCGATATCGGATGCGCCCGAGGCATGCGGAACACACGCGGCAAACTTAGCGCAGCGGGTCTTGGCATCAAAGAACGTCTTGTGCTCGCGCAGGCTCTCGCGCACGGCGTCGATATTCTCGATGCCCAGCTGATCGGCCAAAAGCGAAAGATGGTCAGCCTGGAACTGATCGGCATACAGCTCAACATCGGCAAGCCAATCACCCTCAAGCCTGCCGCGCGGGCAACGGCGATACAGCAAGATATCGCTCGCAAGGTCATCGCGGTTGATGAGCTTCTTGACGGCAAACATACGGCCCTCGCAGGCCTCAACAAAGCGCACCGGGCGCTCAAAGTCACCGTGAGCAGGCATTACGCCGGCATCGGTCCACACGCCGTCGAAACCCTCGGCAGCCAATCGCTCAAACTCAGGAGCAAACTCGCCGTCCGCATCGTGCCAAACCACAACACGGCGCGGCGCGCATGAGGGCAACGGCTGCAAAAATCGCAGCTTGAGCTGTTCTTCTACATCGATCTTGGGCATGAATATCCTTACCGTATCTGCAGTTACTTAATCTTCGCCAGCACATCCTGAAACTTGGCGTAGTTGACCTTGACGCCGTCATCCAGGTCGATCTTAATCATCTGGTCTGCCAAGTGGTGCAGTTTCTCCTCGTAGGCAATGGTCTCTTTGAGCTGGTCGTTGAGCTTTTTGATGCGCTTATCCAAGCGCACGCGCTCGCCGCGCTCGGCACTGACAAGGGCATCGTTGGCATACCCGATCTGGGCACGGTAGCGCTCCTGCTGCTCATGCACATAGTCGGTGCGGATGCGAGCCAACAGGTCGGGCTGGTAGCGATGCATGTAAACAAGGCACTTAAAGCCGTTCTTCTTGCCGCTGTCGAACAGCCAGTAGATGGGGCGCTTCTTATAGGTCTGGCAGTGGTCCTTAAAGAAGTCCTTCAAAAAGTAGGCGCGGATTACCTCGCGCGAGGTACCCTTGCCGCCGAGTGCCTCGGCAATAAAGGTCAGGTTCTGCTCAAGCGTCTCCTCGCCATACACGGTGCGCACAAAGTCGATAAAATAACGCACGATGTCGTCGTCAAAGTATTCGTCATCGGTAATGGGCAGCACGTTATCGCTATCGGGCATAAAGGTCACATGATCAGAGTTGGGCATCTTGGCCAGATAGTCATCGACTGTGGCGCCCTGATCGGCCAGGACCAGCCCGTCCACATCCAGCGAATAGCGGCCAAACATGCAGCCCACGGCATAGCTTATGAGCGAGGTGATCTCATCGCGCTTAGTGCGCACGTATTTGTTGCCCTTATAGCTCTCGGGGATCTCATCGGCGGTATCAAAGATGCGCGCCACCGAAACGTACTTATCCTCGACCTCGATGGGCACCTCACCATCCATGTTGTAGATCTTGGCAAAGATTCGGTTGAGCTCTTCCTCGTTAGTGCGAAGCTGCTCGAAGCGAGCATTGACCTCGGCCTTGCGAGCCTCGTATTTATCGGCCAAAAGCGTTGCCATTATGCCGCCCTTCGTTTCCATGGTCTTGTAATTAATCGGTCGCCGTAAAGGAATCAGGCTCGGTGTTAAGCCCTATGCGCCGCGCGGCGCCGACGAATTTCTCGTTCGAAAGCAGCTAATTCGTCTTAGTTGCGCGAAATGAAATCGCTCTCCTATCAAATGGAAGCTTGCAAATCGACTTCATGCCACACGCATTTGCCAAACATTCCCGATGCTGGACTAAACTCAAATGCGCATTCTCGAGATTCGCTCCCTTCCGAAATTACAAGGAGCAATCGAGAGCCCCCCAACAAATGGTGAGCGGCCCCACAGCGACAAATCGCATGGTAATCTTGCGAACCGACTGTCTTCTCGGTAATCAAAAATGAAAGCTTCGCTAAACCAGA
>CAUDDU010000138.1 GCA_958448375.1 uncultured Collinsella sp. | reverse complement strand
AGTACCTGGGCCGCGTGTTTCAGGACCCCATGCGCGGTACCGCTGCCGACATGCAGATCGCCGAGAACCTGGCCCTCGCCAAGCGTCGCGGCCAGCGTCGCGGCCTTTCGTGGGGCGTTACCAAGGCCGAGAAGGACGAGTACGTTGAGCTGCTCAAGCGCCTGGACCTTGGTCTGGACACACGCCTCAACGCCAAGGTCGGCCTGCTCTCGGGCGGCCAGCGCCAGGCACTCACCCTGCTGATGGCCACGCTCACCAGGCCGCGCCTGCTGCTGCTGGACGAGCACACTGCGGCCCTCGACCCCAAGACGGCCTCTAAGGTGCTCAACCTGACCGAGGAGATCGTCGACGAGAACCACCTGACCACGCTCATGGTCACGCACAACATGAACGACGCCATCCGTCTGGGCAACCGTCTGATCATGATGCACGAGGGCCATGTGATCTACGACGTGGCGGGCGATGAGAAGAAGTCGCTCACCGTGGCCGACCTGCTGCAGAAATTCGAGGAGGTCTCGGGCGGCGAGCTCGCCAACGACCGCATGCTGCTAAGCTAAACCTACCAAAAAGGGACAGGTTTATTTTGGCAGGTTTTATCTGCGCAAACGTCAAAACCGCCGCTAAGGGACAAGCGCCCTTGCGGCGGTTTTCGCATATTATGTCGATAATCCGATATTCAACCAGACATTCTGGCTAAGGACTAAGGAAACTGCCATGAAAAGACCTCTTCCCCGTCTTGCTTGACCGCCGCACTCCTTACCGGCGTGCTCGCCGGCGCCCCAGCTTACGCCACCGCGACCGCCCCATCTCAAGTTATCGGCCCGTCCGATGTGATCGGACGGGCTTTTTGGTGGGTATCATGGTTGAATGATCATTAGGAGGTTTTCCCTACATGGAATTGTTTGAGCCGATTCTTCATTTCTTTGAGCAACGGTGGGTCCACAACATCATCTGGGCCGGCATCTTGGCAATAGGCACGGCAATCGCCACCAAAGTCGTTTCCAAGACGCTGCGCCACCTACTCAACCGCGACGATAACCCGCTTCCAGCATCGAGCATCTTCATCAACATCGCTCGCGCCGTCATCTGGATGATCGGCGGCAGCTTTATCCTCGACAACTGCTTTGGCATTAACGCAAACGCGCTCGTCGCCGCTCTTGGCGTCGGCGGCATCGCCATCTCCCTGGGCTTTCAGGACACGCTCTCAAACCTTATCGGCGGCATGCAGGTGACCTTTATGGGCATCATCAAGCCTGGCGACAACATCGAGGTCGGTGGTGTATCAGGCGTGGTCCAGGACATCACCTGGCGCCACACGACCATCGAAGATGCCTGCGGGCAGACTATCATCGTCCCCAACTCCAACATCTCCAAGAACACGCTCGTGCATTTGATGCCCTTTGGGCGCGTAGCCGTCCCCGTCGCGGTGAAAGACCCCTCAAAATGGGCTTCGCTCGACGCACTGGCAGACGAGCTGACCAGCGCCACTAAAACGGCCGTCTCGCCCATCTCGGGTTTTGACAAGGAGCCGTATGTGCTCTTTAGCGAGATCGGCGACTTTGGCATTAAGGGCAAGATCATCTTTATCGTCAGCGACGACAGCACTACTTTCACGGCAGCCGACGCCTGCATCCGCGCCATCGCCCCCATCATCGCCTAAACCACCACAAAGGGGACAGGCACCTTTGTGGTGGTTTCGCATCGTGGTACCATGGTTCATATCGTTGTTTAAACGACTAAGGGAGTAGACACCATGGAAGAGGCCTATCGTCAAGCACGCAAGCGCGGCGAGCAAGGACGTCGACGCGCCATTAGTCAAAGCGAGCATCCGTACCTCACGGACCTCGATAGCTTGGTCGCCCAGCTCCCCTTAGGTCAGCGAGAGAGCGTCGGCCTAAGGGACATTCCGCTCGAAATGGTCGTCGGTACGGTTACTAAAGGCCGTCAGTCCGCCTTTTCATGCAACTTTATGCCCTTGCTGCCGTTTAGCACCGAGTTCGCCCGCAAGTGGTCCAACCTCTACGACATCCAGGTGACCGAGGGCTATCGCGATCCCGTCATCGTCACCGAGTTCATGCATCGGTTTTACGTCCAAGAGGGCAACAAGCGCGTCAGTGTCCTCAAATTCCTGGACGCCCCGACGGTTTCGGCCAAGGTCACCCGTCTCTACCCCGGCACATGGGATTCCGTCGAAAGCCGCCTGTACGGTGAGTTCTGCGCGTTTTGGCGCGTCTGCCCCCTATACGAGATCGAGTTCTCACGCGAGGGAAGCTACGAGACGCTCGCCAAGATGCTCGGTCAGGACCTTATCGAAAAATGGCCGCAGAAAAAGGTCGACTACCTGCGCCACACCTTCTTACTCTTTAAGCGCGCCTACCTTCGCGCGGGCGGCGACCACCTGGACATTACGCCCGCCGACGCCATGCTCGTCTACCTCAATGTGTACAACCAGGACCGCCTGCTGGATACACCGACGGATATCGTCGTAAACCGCCTGTGCAAGATCTGGCGCGAGCTGGTCATTGCCGGCAAAAATAACGAGGACAAGGTAGATCTTGTCGAAGCACCGAGCGTCGATGAAGAGGAGTCGCCCGCCAAGTCCACCTCCGGCGTGCTCAGCTTCTTTATGGGCAAGACCGTCTATTCGGCGGCCAACCCCCTGCGCATCGCCTTTATCCATGAGTTCCCCTGTGCGACGTCGAGCTGGGACAGCCTGCACGACCAAGGGCGTCAGTATCTCGATGAGCACTTTGGCGGTATCGTGCGCACCGAGGCGTTCGAGGACTGCCATGATCCGGACGCGTTCTACGCCGCCGTGGAAACGGCTGTCAAACATGGAGCAAACGTCATCTTCTCGACCTCGCACCGCCTGATGGAATACACGCTCAGGGCTGCCGTTGAGTATCCCCGGGTTCGGTTCCTCAACTGCTCTATCGGTCTTCCCCATCAAAGCGTCCGTTCGTACTTTGGCAAGATGTACGAGGCCAAGTTCCTCCTGGGCGCCCTTGCCGCCAGCATGGCGGACAACCACCGCATCGGTTACCACGCGTCGGTCTTTGCCTCGGGCGCACTCAGCGAAATCAATGCCTTTGCGATTGGCGCCTCGCTGCTCGACCCCCGTGCGCAAATTATCCTGACCTGGGGCGATGTGCCTGCCGGTGGCCTTGCCGAGGCCATGTGCCGCGAAGGCGTGAGCGTCATGACCGGCGCCGACATGTCAAAGTCGCTCGAAGATCCCACGGCCTACGGACTTCACCGCCTGATCGATGGCAAGGTTGCCGGCATTGCCATGCCGGTGTGGAACTGGGGCCGATATTACGAGCTTATCGTGCGAAGTCTGCTGCATGGCACCTGGGACGAGACCAGTGACGACAGCCGGGTCCGCGCCGTCAACTACTGGTATGGCATGAGCTCGGGCGTTATCGATATTCGCTACGCTCCGGGCCTGCCCTATCAGACGCGCAAGCTTGTTCAGCTACTCCGCAATGGCATCGTCGAGGGCTCCATCAATCCATTTGGCGGCGAGCTCCATAGCCAAGACGGCGTGGTGCAGATCGAGGGCTTTCCCCCACTGCCGAGCACTCAAATCGTCGAGATGGACTGGTTGGCCGACAACGTGGTGGGCACCATTCCGCAGCCCAACGATGAGCCGAAAGTCCCTGCCCTATGAAAATCCTTGCCATAGCCGATACCGAAGAACGATGCCTTTGGGAGTGCTTTCGCAAGGAACGCTTTGAGGGAGTCGACCTGATTTTGTCCGCTGGCGATCTGGACCCGGACTATCTTGAGTTTTTGGTCACGGTCATCAACAAACCGCTCATCTACGTGCGCGGCAATCACGATGACCGCTACGCACGTCATGCACCGGGCGGATGTATCTG
>CAUDDU010000137.1 GCA_958448375.1 uncultured Collinsella sp. | reverse complement strand
GGCAGTGGCAAGGACCACGGCACTAACAAGCGCCCCGGAAAAGCGGGCGCGCTTGCGGGCACGGGCGATGTCAACGCTCCCCTGACAGCAGCCGCAGCAGCACTCGCCGCGGCAGGCGCCGGCCTCGTCGCCTACAGTGCCCGCCGCACGGCGCTCGAAACCGACACCGCCGATGAGATCAATTCGGATAGGCCTCGCTAGCTCCTAAATTACCTTTGCGAGAGACGCCGACTCGGCTCATCGAGCACCAAATGGGCTGGTTCTGGATACCCAGAGCCAGCCCATTGCGCATTAGATGTCGTCAGAGGAGTTGAGTTCTGCCTCGAGCTTGGCACGGCGTCTTTTCGCCGTGAAAAACGTTGCGCACAGGACAGCAAACGTGGCCGCGAAAATCGTCGCGCCGCAGAACACGCCCGTGGCCAGGTTCGCCAACCAAAAGACGCTTTCGAGCGGTACGATCTGCGCCTCAGCGATACAGCGCATTGCGGCAATAACAAGCGCGAACGCGGCGCCGCTAAGACCGCTGAGAAGCAGGAAATATCCAACAGGAAGATGCTCGGTTTGCCCAAAACGATTGGTATCGACATAGCCCTTCCGCGTTTGCAGTCCTGCGCAAATCAACATCACGAGAACGAGCCACAAATACATGGCTGCCTCGAACGGCGTTGCAAAGCCATGCGGCATTTCACTGGCGTCGCTGTGAACCCACGCAACCTGTCGAGCTATAAACTGGTAGAAAAAGATCATCAACATGCCAAACGAAAGCAGTACGAAACCAATCTTGTAGATCTTCGCGCTCTCAGCCTCCAGGCGCTCATCCTTTGGGCCGGCATATTCACGCCACTTTTGCACGAGTTTTAAATCTTCAAATTTCATAGCGAACTCCTAAAGAGCGTCAGGGTCGACGTCGCTCTCGTCTTCCCAAAACAAGTCGTTCAACGTAACGCGTAGCGCTTTACAGATTGCCACGCACAAATTGAGCGTGGGGTTGTAGCCGCCCGCCTCGATAAGGCCGATGGTTTGGCGCGTAACGCCCACGGCTTGGGCTAAGTCAGCTTGCGAAAGGCCAGCCGCCGCGCGTGCCGCCTTCATGCGTAGGTTCTTTTTGCCCGGCATGGAGTTCCTTTCGTAGTAATGGACAGATATCCGTTGCAACATGACGGAAATATATTGCATCTATCAGTAAATGTCAACTATATCGGTCATTACGGAAACCATATCCGTCATCGCTATGCGGACATAGCAATTTCGATCCGCTATTCAAACTTACTCGGACAGAGCCGACTCGGTTTTATCCGAGTAAACGAATCTCCATCGAACTTCGAACGATTGTTCGATGGATTTCGTGTTGGTTGGAATCGCCTGTGGGCTGGGCTATGCTACCTTGACTATCTATATGACTTAAACGCAGCAAGGGAGCACCGAGAGAGCGAGTATGGCAAAAAACACCGCAAACTATGGTAACGACAGTATCCGCCAGCTCAAGGACGAGGAGCGCGTACGCCTGCGCCCCGCCGTCATCTTTGGCTCGGACGGACTCGATGGCTGCGCGCATGCTGCCTTCGAGATCCTGTCCAACGCCGTTGACGAGGCGCGCCAGGGCTACGGCAAGCTCATCACCCTTACCGCCTTTCGCGATGGCTCCATTCAGGTAGAGGACAATGGCCGCGGCTGCCCGCTCGACTGGAACCCTTCCGAGAAGCGCTTTAACTGGGAGCTCGTCTTCTGCGAGCTCTACGCCGGCGGCAAATACAACAACAACCAGGGCGGCGACTACGACTTCTCGCTCGGTACCAACGGCCTGGGCTCGTGCGCGACCCAGTACGCATCCGAGTACATGGACGTCACGGTTTGGCGCGACGGCAACAAGTACTCCCTGCACTTTAAGAAGGGCAAGGTCGTCGGCGCCAAAAAGAAAGCGCTTGAGATTGAGCCCAGCGACGAGGACCGCACCGGCACCACCATCAAGTGGCGCCCCGATCTCGAAGTCTTTACCTCCATCAGCATTCCCCACGACTGGTATCGCGAAACCATGCGCCGTCAGGCCGTGGTCAACGCCAACGTGACCTTCCGCCTGCGCATCGAGGGCGACGACGGCGAATTTACCGAAGAGGACTTTTGCTATCCCAAGGGCATCGAAGACTACGTGCTCGAGAAGGTCGGTACCGACTACCTCACCGAGCCCTTCTTTATCGAGGCCGACCGTCGCGGTCGCGATCGCGAGGACCTGCCCGACTACAACGTAAAAATCACTGCTTGCATGTGCTTCTCGCGCACTTTCATGATGCAGGAGTACTACCACAACTCATCGTGGCTCGAGAACGGCGGCTCGCCCGAGAAGGCTGCCCGCAGCGCTCTGACCAGCGCCATCGATGCCTACATCAAGCAACAGGGCAAGTACAACAAAAACGAGAGCGGCATTAAGTGGCAGGACGTCCAGGACTGCCTGGTACTGGTGACCAACTGCTTCTCCACCCAGACGTCCTACGAAAACCAGACTAAGAAGGCCATCAACAACCGCTTTATCCAGCAGGCCATGACGGCATTCTTTAAGGAGCGTCTCTCGACCTACTTGATCGAGAACAAAGACGCCGCCAACAAGATCATGGAGCAGGTGCTCATCAACAAGCGCTCGCGCGAGAACGCCGAAAAGACGCGTCAGAGCATCAAGACCAACCTGCAGCAGAAGACCGACATGGCCAACCGCGTGCAGAAGTTCATCGACTGCCGTTCCAAGGACAAGAGCCGCCGCGAGATCTACATCGTAGAGGGCGACTCGGCAGCAGGCGCCATTCGCACCTCGCGCGATGCCGAGTTCCAGGGTGTTATGCCAGTCCGCGGTAAGATCCTCAACTGCCTGAAGGAGGACTACCCGCGCATCTTTAAGTCCGACATCATCATGGACCTCATGCGCGTGCTGGGCTGCGGTGTGGAGATCAAGGACAAGCGCATCAAGAACCTTGGCGCCTTTGACCTGGATAATCTCAACTGGAACAAGGTCATCATCTGTACGGACGCCGACGTCGACGGTTATCACATCCGCACGCTCGTGCTCACCATGCTCTACCGCCTGGTGCCCACGCTCATCGACGAGGGTTACGTGTATATCGCCGAGTCGCCGCTCTACGAGATCAACTGCAAAGAGAAGACCTACTTTGCCTACACCGAGTTCGAGAAGAACGGCATCCTTAAGGAGATCGGCGATCAAAAGTGCTCCATCAACCGCTCCAAGGGTCTTGGTGAAAACGATCCGGACATGATGTGGCTCACCACCATGAATCCCGAGACGCGCCGCCTGATCAAGGTGGAGCCCGAGGACGTCACCAAGATGGAAACCATGTTCAACCTATTGCTGGGCAACGACGAGGCGGGCCGCAAGCGCCATATCTCGGAGCACGGCAAGGAATACCTGGACCAGTTGGACCTGCAGTAGCAGTAAATCGATAACGACGGCCCTTAAGAAGTTCAAGAGGATATCGTGGCAAAGAAGAAGACGAAGAACCAGCCAAAGAAAAAGCAGGTCAACGCCGAGAACGTCATCGGCCTGCACTCCGAGGTCACCGACCAGCCGATCACGCAGACGCTCGAGGTCAACTATATGCCCTACGCCATGAGCGTCAACGTCTCGCGTGCGTTCCCCGAGATCGACGGCTTTAAGCCCTCGCACCGCAAGCTGCTCTACACCATGTACAAGATGGGTCTGCTCAAGGGCGAGCGCCAGAAGAGCGCCAACATCGTGGGCCAGACCATGAAGCTCAACCCGCACGGCGATGCCGCGATCTACGAGACGATGGTGCGCCTGGCCACCGGCAATGAGGCGCTGCTTGCTCCCTTCGTGGAGTCGAAGGGCAACTTTGGCAAGTACTATTCGGGCGACCTGAGCTACGC
>CAUDDU010000136.1 GCA_958448375.1 uncultured Collinsella sp. | reverse complement strand
CTTGGCGTTAAGGACCTCATGCGCGATACCGCGCTTAGTGAGGGCGGCGGACAGCTTCTCGGAGCTCTCGATAGAGACGGTGCCCACCAGGACCGGCTGGCCCTTGGCGTGACGCTGCTCAACATCGTCGGCGACGGCGTTGTACTTGGCCTGGATGGTGCGGTACACCAGGTCTTCGTGGTCAACACGCTGCACGGGCCTGTTGGGGGGAATGACCTCGACGGGCAGCTTGTAGATCTCGCGGAACTCGGCGTCCTCGGTGAGCGCCGTACCGGTCATGCCGGAGAGCTTGTCATACAGACGGAAGTAGTTCTGCAGGGTGATGGTTGCCAGCGTCTGGTTCTCCTCGCGCACGAGCACGCCCTCTTTGGCTTCGATGGCCTGGTGCAGGCCCTCGGAATAGCGACGGCCTTCCATGATGCGGCCGGTGAACTCGTCGACGATCTTGACTTCGCCGTTGGTGACCACGTACTGCTTATCGCGGTGGAACATGTACTGGGCCTTCAGCGCCTGCTGCAGGTGGTTGACCAGCTGGCCGGAGAGATCGGCATAGATGTCATCGATACCCAGGCGGCGCTCAATCTTCTTAAGGCCGCGTTCGGTGGCGGCGATGGTGTGCTTGGCCTCGTCCATGACATAGTCGCCCGTGGGCTCCACGTCCTCGGTGGCGGTGAGCATGTCGTGCGACACGTCCTCGCCGCGCTCAAGGCCACGCACGGCACGCGCGAAGTCCTTGTAGGTACTGGCGGACTTAGTGCCAGCGCCCGAGATAATGAGCGGCGTCCTGGCCTCATCGATCAGGATGGAGTCAACCTCGTCGACGATGGCGTAGTTGTGGCCGCGCTGCACGCGCTGCTCGGGACGGGTAACCATGTTGTCGCGCAGGTAATCGAAACCGAACTCGGAGTTGGTGCCGTACGTGACATCGGCCTGGTAGGCCGGGCGCTTAAGCTCGAGCGGCATGTTGTTCTGCAGCAGACCGACGGTCATACCCAAGTACTTATAGATACGACCCATCCACTCGGAGTCACGCTTGGCCAGGTAGTCGTTGACGGTGACGACGTGCACGCCCTTACCGGCGATAGCGTTGAGATAGCCGGCCAGCGTGGAGACGAGGGTCTTGCCTTCGCCGGTCTTCATCTCGGCAATGTGGCCCTCGTGCAGCGCCATGGCGCCGATGAGCTGTACATCAAAGTGACGCATGCCCATAGTGCGCTTGGAAGCTTCGCGCACGGTGGCAAAGGCCTCGGGGAGCATGTCGTCGAGCGACTCACCGTTGGCGTAGCGCTCACGGAACTTATCGGTCTGGGCGCGGAGCTCCTCCTCGGTCATCTTCTCAAACTGGGGCTCAAGACCGTTGATCTTGTCGACGATCTTGTAGTAGCGCTTCAGGTCCTTATCGGATCCAAAGGACAGCAGCTTTGACATGAATCCCATGTGGTTTTCCTTTTTGGCCATCGCCCGCGGCATGAAACCTTGGACGAGTTAAACACAGATAAATGTACTTTAGCCAAACAAGGCGCCGCCTATGCGGTCGACACACTCGACCACGTAATAACTACGACAGCCTGCCAAAAAGGGACCGGTTTATTTTGTCAGCTTTTATCTGGGAAAACGCTGTCTCTTTGCCATTTGGCGCAAACCAATCTGCCCCTTCGCACCAACCCGGTGCAATGGGGACGGGTTAGCTTGCACCAATAAAAAGAAAAGGGCCACGCACCCAAACGGATGCGCGGCCCTTATGCCATGAATGCGAGCAATTCCGCGGCGAGCTATTTACTCAGCAGCCTCGGTGGTCTCGGCCTCAGCAGCGGCCTCCTCGACGGGAGCCTCTGCGGGAGCCTCGGCGGCCTGCTTAGCAGCCTCCTCGGCGAACTTAGCGGCACGCTTAGCCTTCTCGGCAGCCTTAGCCTCAGCGGCGGCCTTGCGAGCAGCCTCGGCCTCAGCAGCCTTGGCGGCCTTGGCGGCCTTGGCCTCCTCGGCCTTCTTGAGCTGAGCGGCAGCGGCGCCACCGAACTTGTCGGCGAAGCGCTGGACGCGTCCACCGGTGTCGACGAACTTCTGCTGGCCGGTGTAGAACGGGTGGCACTCGTTGCAAAGCTCGACCTTCATCTCGGACACGGTAGCGTGCGTCTTGAAGGTGTTGCCGCAGGAGCACGTCACCGTGCACTCGACATACTGGGGATGGATACCCTGCTTCATGGTAGGACTCCTTATTGGTCAGGCGCTGGTTACCGATCAGCGCATAAGGCGTCTTGGTTTCCGACCAAGACAACAAACTCGGCTATGGTACCACGGCGCCGCGTGTCACACAAAAGGTTCACGGTCTTTGTGCAATGCGATATGCCCAACCTCAGCGAGCACGCACCCCATCGAACCTTCGTCCATGTTGCAGACGTGTAACGCCGCAGTAAGCACGCCCCTTTTGGCGCCAGACAGGTACAATGATGAACACTGTACCGTAGCGGAGCGCCCCGCGCGCGCCGCAATCACGCGAAAGGGTTTCCCATGGCCGAGATCTCGTCCTCCCGTATCGTCATCACCGTCCTTGGCAAGAACCGCCCCGGCATCGTCGCCGGCGTCACCCGTGTCCTAGGCGAGGCCAACGTCGACATCCGCGACATCACGCAGTCCATTATCGAGGACATCTTCACCATGACCATGCTGGCCGATACCGCCGAGTCCAAGCTCGACTTCGCCGAGCTGCAGAAGGCGCTGGCCGAGGCCGGCGAGCTTTCGGGCGTCAACGTGTCCATCCAGCGCGAGGACGTCTTCAACTTTATGTACCGCCTGTAGCGAGCAAGCCGCTGGGGATAGCCTGACGCGCGCATGCCCATGCAAGTCACCCCGATGCGGCCCGGAGAGGAGCGCGCATGGCCTACGACGCCAAGAAAATCTATTACCGCTTCGACGACCACCTGAGCCGCCTGGTCTTGGATTACGAAGCAAGCCGCCAGATTTCGCCCGAAAGCGAAAATCTCTACTATGGCCTGCCGACTGACCCTTATGACGAGGGCCTATTTGTTGAGCACAATGTCAAGCGCGGCCTGCGCAATGCCGACGGCTCGGGCGTGGTCGCGGGCCTCACTCGCATCTCGGATGTGCACGGCTACAACAAGGTCGACGGAAAGGTCGTGCCCGATCAGGGCAAGCTCACGCTTCGCGGCTACAGCATCGAGGATCTGGTCAACAATGCCCAGGCCGAGAATCGCTACGGCTACGAGGAAGTCGCCTATCTGCTTATCACGGGTTCGCTGCCCAACAAGGAAGAGCTCGACGGCTTTTGCGAGCGCCTGGGCGCCTTTAGACATCTGAGCGACGAATACGTCAAAGAGTTCCCTATGACCACGGTGTCGTCGAGCATCATGAACGTGCTCCAGCGCGCCGTGCTGCTGCTCTACGCCTTCGATGCCGAACCAGACGTGATCACGCCCGAGCACGAAATCGACGTCGCCATTTCCATGCTCGCACGTCTCCCGCGCATCGCCGCCTTCGCACACATGGCCTCGATCGCCAAGCTTCGCGGCTCCGAGGTTCACGTGCCGCACCCCACACCCGGCCTCTCCACCGCCGAGACCATCCTGCAGGTGTTGCGTGGCGGCATGGCATTCACCCGCGACGAAGCCATGCTGCTCGACGTGATGCTCATGCTGCATGCCGAGCACGGCGGCGGCAACAACTCCACGTTCGCCTGCCGTGTGCTGTCCTCCTCGGCCACCGACCCGTATTCCGCCTACGCCGCGGCCATCGGCTCGCTCAAGGGCCCGCGCCACGGCGGCGCCAACGCCAAGGTCGTGTCCATGCACGAGGACATCCGTGCGCATGTCTCCAATTGGGAGGACGAGGACGAGGTCGCGGCCTACCTGGACAAGATTCTCGACAAGCAGGCCTTCGACGGCACGGG
>CAUDDU010000135.1 GCA_958448375.1 uncultured Collinsella sp. | reverse complement strand
CCGTGACCGCTCGCGTGGAGCAGCCTCAGGCTGGCGCCGCCACGCCGCAGCCTACCATGGCCGCTATTCCCGACCCCATGGCCCCTGCGACGCCGGCTCCTCAGCCTGCGCAGTCCGGTCTCTTTGCCGCTATTCCCGACCCCACGCAGCCTGCTGCCCCGGTGGTCGAGAGCGATCAGGCCGCCGAGGTCGCAAGCCTCGATAACGCGCTCAACAACCCCGATTTTACGTCGGTGTTTGCGCCCATCGATCCGCAGGCCAGCCGCAAGAAGATGGCCAAGCAGGCCGGTGTCGAGCCCGTCATCCTTATGGAGCATGTCACCAAGATCTATCCGGCACAGCCCAACAAGCCTGCACTCGACGACATCAACATCGAGATCTATCCGGGCGAGTTCGTCTTCCTGGTCGGTCACTCCGGCTCGGGTAAGACCACGCTGCTGTCGACGCTCAACCGCGACGTCAAGCCGACGAGCGGCCGCATCCTGGTTGCCGGTCAGGACCTCATGAAGATCAAGAACCGCAAGGTTCCGTTCCTGCGCCGCCAGATTGGCGCCGTGTTCCAGGACTTTAAGCTTCTGCCGCAAAAGACCGCCTACGAAAACGTGGCGTTTGCCCTGCAGTGCATCGGCAAGCCCAAGGGCGTCATTCGCAGCCAGGTGCCCGAGGTGCTGCGCCTGGTCGGTCTGGCCGATCAGATGGACTCGCTGCCCGACCAGCTTTCCGGTGGCGAGCAGCAGCGCGTTGCCGTCGCCCGTGCTATGGTCAACCGTCCGCCGCTGCTGATCTGCGACGAGCCCACGGGCAACCTCGACCCGGCGATCTCGCTGGGCATCATGAAACTGCTTGAGCGTATTAACCGCACCGGCACCACCGTGATCGTCGCCACGCACGACCGCGAGATGGTCGATAGCATGCACCGTCGCGTGATCGCCCTCGAGGGCGGCCACGTCATCCGCGACCAGGAGAGGGGAGGTTACGGCAACTATGGCACCAACTAACGTGGGCTACTCCTTCAAAGAGGCAATCAGCCACTTCTTCCGTAACTGGACTACCTCGCTCGGCGCCGTCATCACGATCTTCCTTTCGCTGTTTATCATCGGCCTGTTCATCATGGGCTCTGCGATGCTGAACTCCGTGATCGGCACCGTCGAGGATCAGGTTGTCATCAACGCGTTCATTAGCGATGACGCCGATCAGGCTGATGTTCAGGCTTTTGAGGCCGAGCTTAAGACGTGGAATAACGTCAAGTCCGTGACCTATAAGGACAAGGACGACGCGCTGGCCGAGTATACGAGCAAGATGTCGGGCAACGCCGACGCCACCATGAGCGCGCTCGATGGCCAGAACCCGCTGCCGGCTTCCTTCGCTATTGAGATGGACGATCCGTCCAAGGTCGAGAGCACGGCAAAGAAGCTCAAGAAGGATGCCGATTTCCAGAAGATCGCGGATGACGGCGACGTCAACGCGAGCGTGCTGTACGGCCAGGAGGAAGTGAGCCGCCTGTTCCAGGTGACCAACTACATCCGCATCGCCGCCGTGGTGCTCGTTGGCCTGCTGACTTTTATCGCGTTCATCTTTATCAACAACACGATTCGCCTGTCCATTACGGCGCGTCGTCGTGAGATTGCGATTATGCGTCTGGTCGGCGCCAGCAACGGCTTCATTCGTGGCCCGTTTATCACCGAGGGCGTACTGCAGGCCATTTTGGGCTCGCTGCTTTCCATCGGCGTTCTGGAGCTGCTGCGCAATCTGATGATTCCGCGTTTGCAGGAGAGCATCGGCTGGATGTCGTTTGCCCTGCCGATGCAGTACTACCTGGTGACCTATGCTGCGCTGATTCTGGTCGGCGTGATTATCGGCCTCTTTGGTTCTGCCATCGCCATGCGTCGCTACCTGCGCGTGTAGGCATGCCTGGAATTCATCCCTTCCAACGGGTCGTCTCTTATGGGGCGGCCCGTTTTTTGATCCCTAGGGGACGGCAGGAAAGCGAATCATTTGGGTAGACTCTTTGGAGTTCGCAATCGATAGTTAGGAGGCGCCATGGGGCGCAATAACAAGCATAAGCGTGGAGCTCGCAATAAGCGCGGGCCGGTGCGCAGCGAACGCCGTCCGAGCCTGACCGGGCGCGTGCAGCTCCATGAGCACAGTGCCTATGTCATAACCGAGAATGGCGACTACAAGGTCATGGGTCGCGGCAAGCGTGAGATCATGGACGGCGATACCGTTGCCGTGAGCATTAAGAATAGCCCGCATGGCGAGCGTCGCGCCGTGATCGAGGGCGTGGTTGAGCGTGCAGCCATAAGCGTGGTGGGCACGTACCAGACCGCCGGTCCGCTCGGTGTGATCGAGCCGCTCGATTCGCGTCTGAAGGCCGACTTCTTCATTCTGCCCGAGGATACCTCGGCGGATCGTCTGGGTGTCCACCCGGGTGATGCTGTTGTCGCGCGCATTTTGACCTACCCGACGCGCCTGGAATCGGGTACCGTGACGATCGAACGCCGCATTGGCGGAGATGACGCGCCCGATTTGGGCGTTCAATATGTGATGGCGCGTTACGGCTATACCGATAGCTATCCCGAGGCCGCGCTGGACGAGGCCGAGGGGCTTTCGCTCGATGTGTCCGCGGCGCTTAAGGACCCGCTCCGCCGCGATCTGCGCGACCGCTTTGTCATCACGATCGACCCAGTCGACGCGCGCGACTTTGACGACGCCATTTCGCTGGAGCGAACGCCCGAGGGTGGCTACAAGCTGGGTGTGCATATCGCCGACGTTTCACACTATGTGGCTTGGGACGGGCATATCGATCTTGAGGCTCGCCATCGTACGACATCGGTGTATCTGGCCGATCGCGTGCTTCCCATGCTGCCCGAACGCCTGTCCTGTGACCTGTGCTCGCTTCGCCCTGACGAGGACCGTCTTGCGTTTACCGTTGACATTGAGCTCGATGCACAGGGTCGCGTGCGGCATTACGATCCGTACCCCAGCGTGATTCGCTCGCGTGTGCGTATGGACTATGACGGCGCCGAGGCGCTGCTGGTGCGTGCCGGCGCGGTTGAGTATTCGGTGCTGGAGGGTGCAGCCGAGGATGTTGCGGCTGCCGAGACCTCGCGCGAGGAAGCGCTTGAGCGCGGTCTTGCGTGCGAGGAGGCCGCCCGCGGCTACAACGTCGACCTCGGCGATTTCCTTGTCGCCGCTAACGAACTCGCCGAACTCCGCCGTCGTATCCGTCGCGCCCGCGGCTCGGTCGATTTTGACACGGCCGAGATTCGTGCTCTGTTGGATGAGGACGGAGTGCCCGTGCAGATTGTGGCGCGTGAGCGTTCGTGTGCCACGTCGCTTATCGAGGAAGCTATGCTGCTCGCCAACGAGTGCGTTGCAGAGTGGCTGGCAGACCGTGATATCGAGGCCTGCTATCGCGTGCATGAGGATCCGAGCCCCGATAGCCTGCACGGTGCCGCCGTTGCGCTGGCGCAGCTAGGCATCATCGACGATCGCCGTGCTGCCGGTATTGCCCTGGGGAGCCCCGATGAGCTGCAGGCTGCAGTCGATGCTGCCGCCGGTACGGCCAACGCACCGCTCGTTAACACGCTGCTTCTGCGCAGCATGCAGCGCGCGCTGTACAAGCCGCGCAACGAGGGCCACTTTGCGCTCGCCGCGCCGTGCTACTGTCACTTTACGAGTCCCATCCGTCGCTACCCCGATCTAGTGGTGCACCGCGTGCTCAAACTGCAGTTGGCCTATGAGCAGCTCGGCGGCAAGGACGCCTTGGTCCGTACGCCGCGGCTGATCGGCAAGGGGCGTGAGTCGCTGCCGCGCATTCTGCCGCAGATCTGCCGCGCATGTAGCGATGCCGAGCGCGCGGCAGATGCCGCCAGCCATGCGACGCAAAAGATCAAGATTGCCCAGTACTATGAGGACCGTCTGGGTGAGCGC